>JAPJPE010000006.1 GCA_030825825.1 Streptococcus sp.
CTCGACAATCCAAAAATAATTGAGAGGCTAGGACTTTTGTCCCAGCCTCTTTTGTGAGGAACAGCAAGTAACAAAAGGAAGAGGTTGAGAATAGATGTTCGGAAATCAAGCGCTTTCTGATAAAGTTGTAAGAGTTTCCAGGAAAATATTGAAGTAAAAACGAAAAAATAGTAAAATGGAAGAGCTGATTGCAGCAAATCAACTGTTCTGCGTTCTCCTTTTTGGAGAAGTATCCTACATTAGAAAATGGAGTATTCTATGAAGAAAAAAATTATCTTGAAAAGCAGTATCCTAGCGGTCGCTGCGGGTCTTAGTGTTTTTGCGATCAATAGCGTTTTTGCAGACGAATTGCCCGTGCAGTTTATGGGCGTCAATGACTTCCACGGTGCCTTGGAACAAACAGGGACAGCTCGTTTAGAAGGTGAAACTGTGAAAAACGCAGGAACAGCCCCACTTTTGGCAACCTATTTGAACGATTCGCAAAAAGACTTTGAAACAGAGAATGCAGGAACGCCTAATGCCAGCATCCGTGTGCAAGCGGGAGATATGGTCGGCGCTAGTCCAGCCAACTCTGCCCTCCTTCAAGATGAACCAACTGTAAAAGTCTTCAATGAAATGAACTTTGAATACGGAACCCTTGGAAATCACGAGTTTGACGAAGGACTTGGTGAATTCAACCGGATCATGAAGGGGGAAGCCCCAACACCTGGTCAATTCAACAAGATCGTCGATGAATATCCTCATGAAGCTTCTAAACAAGAAGTCGTGATTGCCAACTTGGTCGACAAGGATACCAACAAAATCCCATTTGACTGGAAACCTTATACCATCAAAGAAATCCCAGTCAATGACAAGACCGTTAAGGTCGGATTTATCGGGGTTGTTACGACAGAATTCCCAAATCTTGTTTTGCGTAAAAATCATGAACAATACCGTGTTTTGGATGAAGCAGAATCGATTGCCAAATATGCGCGTGAATTAAATGACCAAGGGGTTCATGCTATCGCTGTCTTGGCCCACGTTGCTGCCACTAGTAAGAATGGTGTAGCAGAAGGACCAGCTGCAGACATGATCAAAAAATTAAACCAAATCTATCCTGAAAATTCAGTGGATATCGTCTTTGCAGGCCACAACCACCAATATACAAACGGGATGGTTGGAAATACCTTGATCGTTCAAGGTACGTCTCAAGGGAAAGCCTACTCGGATGTCCGTGGAGTCCTAGATACGGATACAGCTGACTTTGTCAAAGCTCCAACTGCTAAAATTATTGCGGTGGATCCATCGAAAGGCAAAGCAAAAGATGCCAAGGTTCAAGCGATCATCGATGATGCCAATGCGACGGTTAAAAAAGTAACAGAAGCAAAAATCGGTACAGCAGAAAAAGCTGAAAATATTACACGTGAGTTGAATGCGCAAAAAGAAAGTGCTGTTGGAGATTTGGTCACAGCAGCGCAACTAGATATTGCCAAAAAATCAGGTTATCCAGATGTTGACTTTGCCTTCACCAACAATGGAGGGATCCGTGCAGACCTCGTGGTGAAACCAGACGGAACAGTGACTTGGGGTGCAGCTCAAGCAGTACAACCATTTGGAAATATCCTTCAAGTAGTAGAAATCACTGGGGACCAAATCTACAAAGCTTTGGATCAACAATATGATGAGAAAGAGCTTTACTTCTTGCAAATGGCAGGGATCAAGTACACCTATACGAAACCAGCCGATGCAACGGAAGAAAATCCTTATAAGGTCGTGAAAGCTTACAAGGCAGACGGAACTGAAATTGATCGCAACAAGACCTACAAGGCGATTATCAATGACTTCTTGTATGGTGGCGGAGATGGCTTCTCAGTCTTCCGTGATACAAAATTGATTGGTGCGATCAATCCAGATACTGAAGTCTTTATCCAATACATCGAAGATGTGAATAAGGCAGGGAAGAAATTGTCTGCTTCAATCTTGGGTAACAAGACCTTTGTGGAAAAAGTGGAAGAAGAAACACCTACTCCAGAACCACAACCAACTCCTCAACCACAACCGGAACCACAGCCAGCGCCAGTTGATCCAGTAAGTCCAGTAAATCCAGTCCATCCTGTGGCTCCAGTGTCTCCTGCTACCCCAACTCCTCAACCTGAAAGCCCAGTAACTCCAGCTCAACCAGCTGCAAGCGAAACAAAAGAAGTGGCAACAAACAAACCAGTTGCTGTCACTTATCATACGGGTGGTCAAGCTGAAGTGGTTGCTACACCAGCAACTGGTCTTCCAAAAACAGGTCAAGATGAATTGGCATCAACCGTCCTTAGCCTCTTTGGTATGACCTCATTAGCTTTAGCAGGCTTTGTAGCTAGCAAAAAACGTGAAGGCTAAGTCGTTCATCCGTTAACTTACCCCAAAAAACGTCCGTTCTTTTAAGAAACGGACGTTTTTGATGTCTTAGGCTGTTTTCTCCACCCAGACACTGCGGACAAAGAAGAGGCTGATCAGAGCTAGTGCTAGAAAGGCAACTCCAAGGTAATAATAGGGTTGATCCATTGTGGTAGATCGACCAGAGAGGTTGACAATCCCTCGGTAGAGGGCTCCGGCTGTTAGGGTAGCCACTCCTGAATTCCAAAGATTGAGACTCAGTCGAGAGAAGCCTTTCACCATCAACTGTAGAGCCACTAGTAGGGCGCCACCGATCAAAGGAATCAAGAAGAGGTAGTGCATGAAGGCAGAGGTTTCGCCAAAACTAAAGTGTTCATAGATGCGACTTCCGACGAAGAAGAAAGCTGAAATCAGAGTGTACCAGAGAATCGTTTTTTTCAACCGTTGTTTGATAGGATTAGTAACCGATGTAGACAATGTCACTCACCGCCCTTTCTGAGATAGTACCATTTGTTGTTGGTTTATTAATAACTTGGCCATTGAAGTAAAGTGTAGAAGATCCACCCCCGTCCAGGTTGTAGGCTGTTTTAACGCCATAAGACTTCATCACTTCTGCTAATTGGTAGAGAGATAGCCCTTCACTTTCTGAAGTCCGTCCATCTGACACGACGATAATGTAGTGGTTTTCATCGATGATCCCAATCGCTGTCCGTGGATTTGATGCCATGGATTGTCCGACCTCTGAGTTGGTATCGACAGTAATTTCTCCATTTTCAACTAAGGAAGGACCGAAAGCGAGGAGATTGACGACCCCGTCCTTGACCAATTGATTTGCAGATATCTCATCTTCATAGATAATTTTGAAGGATCCATCCTTGTAAATGGCTAGGTCACCATTGCTTGAATCTTCCCGAACGGTATCGCGGTAGACCACTCCATTTCGGATGACGTATCCTGTACTGTTAGCCCCGTAATAGTCACCATTCACTGCTAGAATGGCACTGTTGTTGGCAGCTGTGACAGAGGTCTTAGCAGTCACGTTGGTTCCGTAAGTATTTTGTGCAAAGGCTGTTTTGAGGTAGTCAGATGAGCTGACTGTGATATCTGCAATGTAAACCTGGGTATTTTCAACCGTTTTTTCTGTTAAAGTCACCTGGATATTGTCATCTGAATAGCTGGTATCGGTCGTTGTAGCCGATGCAGCTGCTTTTTTGGCTGCCTTGGTGTCCGTAGTCGTAGCTTTTACGGTTTGGATAGCATCGGATAAGACAAAGGTCTTGAGCATAGAGTAGCTAAAACTGCTGGTCAAAAGAAGGCCAAAGCAGGCAGCATAGGTGTAGGATTTTTTAAAGAATTTCATGGTGGGGAGCAGTCCTTTCTTTGAAGATCACTTTTTTCTGGATCACCCATGAGACCAGAAAGAGGAGGAAGCCGACAACAATCTTACTGATCAGGAGATTGAGCCCGAAAGCAGTATAGAAGAGTCGAATCAAGAGCGTATCGAGAATAAAGAGGCCGAGGGCTAGACCAAAGTAGCCACTTCCTGTTTTAGCGACGCTGTCTTTATTCTTAAAGACCAGGTGCTTGTTAGTCGAGTAGTTAAAAATGGAACTCGTCACACGAGCGATCCCGTTCGCTAGGAGAATGCGAAGACTAATGGGTACGGCCATCATTACAAAAAGGAAGAAGGCATAGACCAGATAGTCAACGATAAAACTACTCAGAGAGGAAAAGGCAAACTTAAACATGTCCTTGTAGATCATGAGGCCATCTCGAATAGGGCGGAAGTGGGAACCTTCATTGTCATTGATGTAGACCGTTTCAATCGGAACTTCTAGGATGGGGAAGGACTTGCTTGCTGCAAGGAGAACATTCATCTCATATTCATAACGCTGTCCGTCAACCTCAAGCATGAAAGGCAAGAGATTCGTAGTAAAAGCCCGTAAACCTGTTTGGGTATCGCTGATTGCCACTCCGGTTTGTTGTTTGAAGAGGAAACGGGTCAATTTATTCCCGAAGGCAGAACGCAAAGGAACTTTTCCAGAGAAGGCGCGTGCTCCTAGAATAAGTGTTCCAGGATGTTCTTGAGATTGGTTAACAACCCTGAAAATATCCCAAATTTTGTGCTGACCGTCTGCATCAGCTGTAACAATGCTTCCATAGGTACCTCTTTCTAGGATGTATGCATAAGCAGTCTTGAGCGATTGCCCTTTTCCTTGGTTGTGCTCGTGGGTCAGGACTGTCGCAAGACCGTCCAATTTGTCAAAAATCACTTTCTTGTCGGCGTCACTTCCATCGTCGACGACGATGATTTCGAGATCGCTTTTAGCATGGACCAAGCGAACCAGTTTGACAAGATTCAGATCCGGTTGATAGGCGGGGATGATAAGATAATTCATAATCGTTCCTCGTTTCTTGAGATTTGTTGTAGCTAGTATAAAGACTCAAGCTTAAAGCTAACTGATATCAGTTTTCTTTAAGGAAAAGGGACAGGAAAGGAGTCTCTTTCCTTCTATTAATTGCCATTTTTAAGGGGAAGTTTCCCTTCAATATCGTAGGGTATATAAAAAATGATGTTTCAAATCCTAAAGATAATCCTTGCCTTTGTTCGAAAAGTCTGGTATAATAGTTTCTTGTGAGTAAACCTCACTTACCCCTTGCAAAGACTTGGGGTCATTAGTCCAAAAGGAGGAACATTATCAATGGCTAAATACGAAATTCTTTATATTATTCGTCCAAACATTGAAGAAGAAGCTAAAAACGCTTTGGTAGCACGCTTTGACTCTATCTTGACTGACAACGGTGCAACTGTTGTTGAATCAAAAGATTGGGAAAAACGTCGTCTTGCATACGAAATCCAAGATTTCCGTGAAGGACTTTACCACATCGTAAACGTTGAAGCGAACGACGCTGTAGCTCTTAACGAGTTCGACCGTCTTTCAAAAATCAACGGTGACATTCTTCGTCACATGATCGTAAAAGTTGACGCGTAAGAAATCATCAGAGGTGACTTATGATTAACAATGTTGTACTTGTCGGTCGTATGACCCGTGATGCTGAACTTCGTTACACTCCAAGCAATCAAGCAGTTGCTACTTTCAGCCTAGCTGTCAACCGCAACTTCAAGAGTCAGAATGGAGAGCGCGAAGCCGATTTCATCAACTGTGTGATCTGGCGTCAGCAAGCAGAAAACTTAGCCAACTGGGCTAAGAAAGGTGCTTTGATTGGGATTACCGGTCGCATTCAAACACGTAATTACGAAAACCAGCAAGGTCAACGTGTTTATGTCACTGAAGTCGTAGCAGACAGCTTCCAACTATTGGAAAGCCGTGCAGCACGCGAAGGGCATGCAGCTGGTGGCTATTCATCAGGCAACGGTGGTTTTGCTGGAAATGCAACTCCAAGCTTTGGTGGATCTGAACCAAGCAATGCAGCGCCAAACTTTGGTCGTGAAGAAAATCCATTTGGAGCGAATCCAATGGATATCTCAGACGACGATCTTCCATTCTAAGAATGGGTTTAACGAATTAAAACTATAAAGGAGAATTAAACATGGCTCAACAACGTCGTGGCGGATTCAAACGCCGTAAAAAAGTTGATTACATCGCAGCAAACAAAATTGAATATGTTGATTACAAAGATACTGAGCTTCTTAGCCGTTTCGTTTCAGAACGTGGGAAAATCCTTCCTCGTCGTGTAACTGGAACTTCAGCGAAGAACCAACGTAAAGTAACAACAGCTATCAAACGCGCTCGCGTAATGGCTTTGATGCCTTTCGTAAACGAAGATTAAAAAAAAAGACCCTTACGGGTCTTTTTTTGCGAGCATAGAAATGTGATAGTGTGTTAGGTCCGTATGGACCTCTTTGACCTTTCCCAAGCTCTAATTATGCTATAATGAGGGGAAAGGTATCAAGGAGCGCAACATGAAGGAATGCACAATCATCAGAAACATGATGGAGTATGATATTGAAGGGATCTCTCAAGCCTTTATCCATCAAGGGTGGCCGGGTAGAGAGGATATCTTGACTAGCTATTTTCAGGAGCAGGAGAATAGAGAGAGGGACGTATTAGTAGCTGAGTCGGATGGATTTGTGGCAGGCTATATCACTATATTGCCTGCTGCCAAGCACGGCCCTTTCGTGGGAGTCTATCCTGAACTATCTGATTTTAATGTTTTTGAGCCATTTAGAAATCGAGGAATTGGGAATCAACTCTTAGAAGAGGCGGAAAAAAGAGTCCGGCTACTATCAGAGATTGTCACTTTAGGGGTTGGTTTACACTCGGGTTATGGCCCAGCTCAAAGACTGTATGTCAAACGGGACTATATCCCAGATGGATCTGGAGTTTGGTTTAGGGATCAGCCCTTGGACCCTTACAGTTCTTGTGAAAACAATGATGACTTAGTCCTCTATTTTTCAAAAAGATTGAACAGGGAAATACAGTAAAACAAAAACGGATGAAAACTTCATCCGTTTCTTTTTAGCGTCGAGTTGCAGGTGCTGTGCTCGAACTTTTAATATTAAAGCGTTTCTTGAGGTAGAAGCGAAGGACAAGCGCTAGAGCTCCTAAAACGATGGCAAAAACATCTGGAATAGTTGGGTTGAGAACTTGTGGGAGTAAGGAAGTAAAGGACAAGACAATGACCCAAAGGAACATGACTCCAACAAGAATCGGCATGGATTTCCAAAGAGAGGGACGCTCACTGCGATCTTTTGTGCCATCCATATACTGATAGAAGAAGTAGTACATGAGATACAAGAGCAGAGCCCCTGTCAAACTTCCAAGGATCAAGGTGATCAACCCATAACCAGTACGACGCGGTGCGACCAAGTTCATAAAGGCGCTAATCGCAGCAAAGACACCAAAGATAAAGAGGAAGGAATCCAAAATCATAAGAGAGGGAGCATCGTTTAATTTCGGATGCTCTTTTTCATAGCGCTCTTTCTCGCTGAAAGAATTCGCCCAAACAGTTGGAGCTCCAAAAAGAGTCCGTGCCGGAATCCCTTTTCCTTGGTTTTCATGGATAGCTGGAAGGATTTCTTGGATGAGGCTTTCTGCTTCTTCCTCTGATTTCCCGTTTTCAAGCAATTGGTGTTTGGCGATGCGGATAAATTCTTGGTTTTTCTTGCTGAGTTGATTCAAATCAAATTGAGACATAAATACTCCTTAGTGTTATTAGTAGGTGTTAGAACCATTTTTTATGGATGAGGTAGACGACGAGAGAACCGGTCAGGGCAAAAGCGATGAAAATGATCAGCCAAAAGGCATTTGGTTCTCCATTGAGCGGTAATTCATTGTCCTTGAAGTTCATCCCGTAAGCTGAGAAAATCATGGTTGGGATGGACATGACGATGGTCACCATGGCCAAGGTCTTCATGATGTTATTTTGGTTGTTGGAGATGATTGATGCGAAAGTATCGGTCATGGAGTGGAGGATATTTCCATAAATATCCGCCATCTCAATGGCTTGCTGGGTTTCGATCAAGGTATCTTCCAGTAGATCTTCGTCTTCTAAGTATTTCTTGATGTTACTAGTGGCGCTGGTCAATTTCTTGATCACGCGCTCATTGGTTTTCAGAGAGGCCTTAAAGTAGACGATGGTTTTTTCTAACTCCATCAACTCAATCAACTCTTCATTACGCGTTGATTTGTGCAATTGACTTTCAATCTGTTCACTCTTTCGATCCAGGGTACGAAGCGCAGACAAGTAGAGTTCGGCGTTACGATAGAGGATCTGAAAGATAAAGCGCGATCGCATAAAAGTATAGAAATTCCGCAAGCGTCGGTTGATAAAGATATCAAGAAGCGGCAATTTCTCCAAGCAAGTCGTGATAATAGCCTCTTCTGTCAGGATAATCCCTAGCGGAATGGTCACGTAGTAGGTCTGATTGTTCCGCTCTTCCTTAATGGGAACGTCGACGATGATCAAGGTATACTCATCTTCGATGGTCATACGGGACATTTCTTCCGCATCGAGTGGTGCCCGTAAGTCTGCAATATCGATATTAAAAGCAGAGGCGATTTCCATCGATTCACTTTGAGAAGGGTTCACAAGGTTGATCCAGCTACCGGGTTCCAGTGTCTCTATTTCCTTAAATTCAGTCGTTGTCGATAAAAAGACCTGTTTCATGGTGCCTCCCCTTGTTTTTTTACACCTTAACATTATATCAGAAAAAGGACGGTTTTGGATAAAAGAATACTAAAAAATTTGTTATAATGGAGGTTAACAAAAAGGTGATTAGAGTAAGAACATGCAAGATAAAATTGTCATTCATGGGGCACGCGCCCATAATTTAAAAAATATAGACGTGGAAATTCCACGGGACAAATTAGTCGTGGTGACGGGTTTGTCTGGTTCTGGAAAGTCCAGTCTGGCCTTTGATACCCTCTATGCAGAAGGCCAGCGCCGCTACGTGGAGAGCTTATCAGCCTATGCCCGGCAATTCTTGGGAAATATGGAAAAACCAGATGTGGACTCCATTGACGGCTTGAGTCCAGCTATTTCCATCGACCAAAAAACGACCAGTAAAAACCCCCGATCTACAGTGGGGACGGCAACAGAGATCAATGACTACCTGCGCTTGCTCTATGCGCGTGTAGGGACGCCTTATTGTATCAATGGGCATGGAGCGATTACAGCTTCTTCAGTTGAGCAAATTGTCGATCAAGTCTTAGAATTACCAGAGCGCCAACGCCTGCAAATTCTAGCCCCCATTATCCGCAAGAAAAAAGGCCAGCACAAGAATATCATTGAAAAAGTCCAAAAAGACGGCTATGTCCGGGTACGGGTCGATGGTGAGATCTATGATGTGACAGAGGTTCCAGAACTGTCTAAAAGCAAACAGCACACGATTGAAGTGGTTGTGGACCGAATCGTGATCAAAGAGGGTATCCGCTCGCGGCTCTTTGATTCGATTGAAACAGCCCTTCGGATTGCCGATGGCTACGTGGTGATTGATACCATGGATGGCAAGGAGCTACTCTTTTCGGAGCATTATGCTTGTCCAGTCTGTGGCTTTACCGTTCCTGAATTAGAGCCCCGCCTCTTTTCTTTCAATGCGCCTTTCGGATCTTGTCCAGACTGTGATGGGCTGGGGATTAAGCTAGAGGTGGACTTGGATCTGGTGGTGCCAGATGATCGCTTAACCCTTCGCGAAGGAGCACTTGCTCCTTGGAATCCGATCTCTTCCAACTACTATCCACAGATGTTGGAACAGGCCATGATCCATTTTGGCGTTGATATGGATCAGCCTTTTTCCGATCTTTCTCAAGAAGAAAAGGACTTGGTCCTCTATGGTTCAAATGGCAAGGAATTCCACTTTCACTATGAAAATGAGTTTGGTGGGGTTCGCGATATTGAGATTCCTTTTGAAGGGGTCGTAAACAATATTCACCGTCGTTTCCGTGAGACCAATAGTGATTTCACCCGCAACCAAATGCTCTCTTATATGAACGAATTGACCTGTGCGACCTGCCATGGCTACCGTCTCAATGACCAGGCTCTCTCTGTTCGTGTCGGAGGAGAAAAGGGGATGCATATCGGGGAAGTGTCAGATCTATCAATTGCGGACCACTTAAAAGCTGTGGATCAGTTGGTTTTAACGGACAATGAAGCTACGATTGCAAGACCGATCCTAAAAGAGATTAAGGATCGCTTGACCTTCTTAAACAATGTGGGGCTCAATTACTTGACCCTGTCACGATCGGCTGGGACCTTATCGGGTGGAGAAAGCCAGCGCATTCGTTTGGCAACCCAGATCGGTTCCAACCTCTCTGGTGTCCTTTATATCTTGGATGAGCCGTCTATCGGCCTCCATCAAAGGGACAATGACCGCCTGATTGCCAGTCTCAAGAAGATGCGCGATTTAGGCAACACCTTGATCGTCGTCGAACATGATGAAGATACCATGAGAGAGGCAGACTACCTGATCGACGTCGGCCCAGGTGCCGGTGTCTTTGGGGGAGAGATCGTTGCGGCTGGAACTCCAAAGCAGGTGGCTCGCAACAGCAAATCTATCACGGGTCAGTACTTGTCCGGCAAGCGCAAGATTCCGGTTCCAACAGAGCGCCGGTCAGGAAATGGTCGCTATATTGAAATTACGGGGGCCAGTGAGAATAACTTACAAGACATCACAGCACGCTTTCCTCTAGGAAAATTCATCGCAGTCACTGGAGTTTCCGGTTCTGGAAAATCGACCTTGATCAATGGCATCTTGAAAAAAGCCATCGCTCAAAAGCTCAACCGCAATTCGGAAAAACCAGGGAAATACAAGACCATTCAGGGGATTGAGCATATCGATCGCTTGATCGACATTGATCAAAGCCCGATTGGTCGGACTCCTCGTTCCAATCCAGCGACCTATACAGGCGTCTTCGATGACATTCGCGATCTCTTTGCTCAGACCAATGAAGCCAAAATTCGGGGTTATAAAAAAGGTCGCTTTAGTTTCAATGTCAAGGGTGGGCGTTGTGAAGCCTGCTCAGGAGATGGGATCATCAAGATTGAAATGCACTTCTTGCCAGATGTCTTTGTCCCTTGTGAGGTCTGCCATGGACGTCGTTACAATAGTGAGACCCTCGAAGTCCACTACAAGGAAAAAAATATTGCAGAAGTGCTGGATATGACGGTCAACAAGGCAGTTGAATTCTTCAAGCACATTCCAAAAATTGAACGCAAACTCAAGACCATCCAAGATGTGGGCTTGGGCTATGTAACACTAGGCCAACCAGCGACTACTCTTTCAGGTGGGGAGGCGCAACGGATGAAGTTGGCTTCTGAATTGCACAAGCGCTCTACAGGAAAATCCTTCTATATCTTGGATGAACCAACGACCGGACTCCATACCGAAGACATTTCTCGCTTGATCAAAGTCTTAGAGCGGTTTGTGGATGATGGCAATACGGTCCTTGTGATTGAGCACAATTTGGATGTCATTAAGACAGCAGACCATATCATCGATTTAGGACCAGAAGGTGGTGTCGGTGGTGGAACCATTATTGCGACCGGAACACCAGAAGAAGTAGCAGCAAATCCTGCTAGCTACACAGGACAATATTTGAAAGGAAAATTACAATGAATCAACGGATCAGCAACTTAAGAAACAAAATGAAAGCCCAAAACCTCAAAGCGGTGTTGATTAACAATTTGAAAAATGTTTATTATTTGACCAATTTCTGGGGCTCAAACGGGACTGCTTTGGTGACAGAAGAACGTGTGGTACTCTTTACAGATTCGCGCTACACTATCCATGCCCATGCGACTTGTTTCCCCTTTGTAGAGATTGTGGAAACCCGCGATGAGTTGACTGCAGCTGCAGAGATCGTTAAGGACCTTGGAATCAAAGAACTTGGTTTTGAGGACGAAGTGACGGTAGCTTACCATGCTCGCATGGCTTCTGTTTTCAGTAGCATCAGCCTTCAATCCCTAGCGAATTTTGTAATGGAATTGCGCTTGATTAAGGATGAAACTGAGATTGCGGCCATTAAAAAAGCTTGTAGCATCTCTGACCAAGCCTTCCATGATATTTTGGATTATATCAAGGTAGGGAAAACGACAGAGTTGGAAGCAGCGACTTTCCTCGATTTTAGAATGCGGGAGTTGGGAGCTTCTGGTGTATCTTTTGATATTATCTCAGCAGCTGGTGAACGCTCTGCCATGCCTCACGCGACTCCAAGTGATCGGGTCATTTCAGCAGGAGATGCCTTGACCCTTGATTTTGGTTGCTTGTATAACCACTATGTCAGCGATATGACACGGACCATCTATGCCGGACATGTCAGCGACAAGGAAAGAGAAATTTACGAAACAGTTTTGAAAGCCAATCAAGCCTTGATTGCTGCGGCTAAAGATGGACTTGGCTTCTGTGATTTTGATAAAATCCCACGTGATGTGATCGAAGCGGCCGGCTATGGCCAATACTTTACTCATGGAATCGGTCATGGAATTGGGCTAGATATCCACGAAGAACCATATTTCAGCCAAACGTCTAAAGAAGCGATTCAAGCAGGGATGGTCTTAACAGATGAGCCAGGTATTTATATCGAAGGACTCTCTGGTGTGCGGATCGAAGATGACCTCTTGATTACAGAAACTGGCTGTGAAGTCTTGACCCTTGCTCCTAAAGAATTGATTGTCCTATAAAATAGACAGTATTTTCTTAACCCCTGTGTAACAAACAAAGATAAGAAATGAGGCCTATGAAAAAACGAATTTTAGTATTGGGAATTCTTCTAGTAGCCCTTCTATTTGCATTTGCTCCTTCTGCCCATGCTGGTGTCGGCAATACGCATAGTGGTGGTAGTAGCACTATTCATTCTGGCGGTGGTGGTGGTAGTAGCTGGTCTGGAGGTGGCAGTAGCTGGTCTGGTGGATCCAGTAGCTGGTCTGGTGGATCCAGTAGCTACAGTTCTGGTTCTGGAACAGACTCTGATGGTGTAGTAGCAATTTTTGCTATCGTTGGATTGATTGGATTTGTCTATAATATTGCAAAAGAAGCTAATGAAAGTGATGAATCATTTTCTTCAAACAGTGGTCCAAAACGGACAACCGAAGAGCGGGCCGGTCGACCAATTGAAAACAACTATGAAGCGATTCGCCGCATCCGTAAACTGGATCCAATGTTTGATGAAGACCGCTTCTTGTCGCAAGTCAAGCTGGTTTATCTTCAATTACAGTCTGCTTGGACAGAAAAAGATTGGAATTCTGTGCGGAACTTAGAAAGTACGAGTCTTTATGAGCAGCACTTGACGCAGTTGCAAGAGCATATTCGCGCCAAAACAACCAATGTTCTTGAGCGCGTGCGTGTGGAAAATTCCAAGATCAAAGACTTTATCGAAAATCCAGAAGGCAATGACCGCATCGAAGTCATTCTGTCATCGACGATGAGAGATTACATCCGAAATGACGAAACAGGTCGTGTGATCGAAGGGGATCCAACCAAAGATCTCTTTACCGTTTACCGCATGGTCTTTCTTCGTGAACATGGAGCTCAGACAGAGATCATTAAGAATTCAGAAGTCGTTAGTGATCATTGTCCGAACTGTGGTGCGCCATTGACGATTGATTCAATCGACAAGTGTGAATATTGCCAAGCATCCTTGAAGCACAATCCAAAAGATTGGGTCTTGGATGTCTACGAAGTTGTGGATGAAATTGAATTCTACAGATAGGAGAATGTATGGGATTTATTAAAGCAGCCCTTTCAGCGGGCATTTCAAGTTTTCAAGATAGTAAATTTAAGGAAGCCATTACCCTGCCAGAAGCTGTTCCAGCAACAGCTTTGGCCATTAAGGGACAGCTCTTAACCAAAGATCCAGATGGGCGCTCTCGTCAGAGCAACCAAAATACAGGCCTATTGACAGATGGCTCTGTTGTCATTGTTCCCCAAGGCTATGTTGCTCTCTTGGTCAATAATGGAACTTTTCTAGGAGACCTTCTAGAAGCAGGGAGCCACGAATGGCAAGCCGGTGAAAATGCCTGGTTGTTTGAAAAGGGGGGTGTGAAAGGAACGTGGGATCAGTTCAAGAATCGTTTCTCATTTGGAGGCCAAGTGGTCACCCAACAAGAAATTATTTTTGTGCGGATGCAACCTTTTACAGGAAATAAATTTGGCACCCAAAATCCAGTTGAGTACTTTAGCGACCGTTACCAACAACTTCTTAGCATTCGTTTTTATGGTCTTTATGATGTTAAAGTAGCAGATCCTGTACTCTTTTACATCAGTACAGTCAGTCGTCAAATCACTGCAGATAAGCCGTTTACCTTGGAAGATGTGGCTCAGGGAACCTTGCGCCAAAATCTGGCTCCAAAAATTGCAGTGGCTATTTCAAAATATACGGCTGAAAATAAGGCAGACATCTACAATATCAATGCGGACCAAGATGTCTTCAATGAAGTTGCAAAACGCGAAGTCAATAAAACTTGGACAGAATTATATGGTATCGAATTAACTAATGTCCTCATCGAAGATTTGAGCTACGATGCAGACAGTATGGCCAAGGTCAATAAACTGGACAGTGAATTGGCAGCGATGAAGTACAATACCATTGAAATCGAAGAACGTCGTGCTCGCAATGAGGCCTTGGTGGCAGCTGCTAAAAATGAAGGTGGCAATGGCATGAACATGATCATGGGGATGAACTTGGGTCAAGCCCTTGGCAATGACCTTCAAAAACAAGCCTCTCCAGCGCAAGACAAGCCTCATACCTTCTACATTGAAGTAGATGGAAAATATGTCCATGTCACCAAAGATGCGGATGGTAATATTGTGCCTGTGGACCAATAAGGAATAGTGAAGATGGAGTTGGAGATATAGAGATTCTAAGGACTCGTTCCTGCAATCTCTCTCCGCCTTCTAGCCTTCCTAAAAAGAGAAAATTGCTGTTTGAGAAAAATCAAATAGTGTGTTACAATAAAGAGTAATCTATTTTTAAAAAAGAGGTAATAAAACATGATCGAAGCAAGTAAATTGAAAGCTGGTATGACTTTTGAAACAGCTGACGGAAAATTGATCCGCGTTTTGGAAGCTAGCCACCACAAACCAGGTAAAGGAAACACTATCATGCGTATGAAATTGCGTGATGTCCGTACTGGTTCAACATTTGATACAAGCTACCGTCCAGAAGAAAAATTTGAACAAGCAATTATCGAAACTGTTCCAGCTCAATACTTGTACAAAATGGATGATACAGCCTACTTCATGAACACTGAAACATATGACCAATATGAAATTCCAGTGGTGAACGTAGAACAAGAATTGCTTTACATCCTTGAAAATTCAGAAGTAAAAATTCAATTCTACGGAAGCGAAGTCATCGGTGTAACAGTTCCTACAACTGTTGAATTAACTGTTGCAGAAACTCAACCATCTATCAAAGGTGCTACAGTGACTGGTTCTGGTAAACCTGCTACAATGGAAACTGGTTTGGTCGTAAACGTTCCTGATTTCATCGAAGCTGGACAAAAATTGGTCATTAACACTACTGAAGGAACTTACGTTTCTCGTGCATAAGAGACATCTCAGGGTGTCAAATAGAAAGGAACTTCTATGGCAACTGAACAATTTGGTGACATCGTTATTGCACCACGTGTATTAGAAAAAATTATTGCGATTGCGACAGCAAAAGTAGAGGGTGTCTATTCGCTTGAAAACAAGAGTGTTTCAGATAGCTTATCCAAACGCTCCCTTGGACGTGGCGTCTACCTTCATACAGAAGAAGATGGTCAAGTTTCAGTAGACATCTATCTCTATTTAGAATACGGAGTGGCTGTACCATCTGTCGCTGTAGCCATTCAAAAAGCGGTCAAGTCAGCAGTTTATGATATGGCAGATGTAACCTTGGATGCTGTCAACATTCACGTTGTCGGTATCGCAACGGAAAAATCTCCAAAACCAGACTTGAAAGACTTGTTTAATGAGGACTTCCTCAATGACTGATGAAATTTTATTAGAATCACGTCGAGATTTGCGTGAGCGCGCCTTCCAAGCCTTGATGGCCTTGGAATACGATGGAGACATTGTTGAAGCTTGTCGCTTTGCTTATCTACATGACAAGGACCTAGCAGAAGACAAAGAAGTCGATCTTCCTGCCTTTCTCATGAATCTCGTGACGGGTGTCTATCAGTCAAAAGATCAACTAGACCAACAAATCGGTCAACATTTGAAAACCGGCTGGACTGTTGAGCGCTTGACCTTGGTGGAGAAAAATATCCTTCGTCTTGGAATTTATGAAATAACAGAGTTTGATACACCACAGATCGTCGCAGTCAATGAAGCGGTGGAATTGGCCAAGGCCTTTTCGGATGAAACCTCTTCACGATTTGTCAATGGTGTCCTCAGTCAATTTGTGACAGAAGAATAATGAAAAAGAGCCTACTGGCTCTTTTTTTGGTAAAAAATATCCCCACAGTTTCTACTGAGGGGATATTGCTTTTAGACACTTTTTCCAGAGTGGAGACTAACGGGCAAGAAATAACCGGTAGTCGCTACTTTTTTTCCTTCTATCTTTTGGAGTAAAAGATCCACCATGAGGATAGCAATGTCTTCGAGGGGTTGTTGGATGGTTGTCAGTTCAGGTGTATAGGTCTCGATGAACTGGGTTCCATCATAACCAATCACTTTCAAATCCTGAGGAATTTGAATATCTAATTCTCTAGCTACTTTCATGATCAAGATCGCCGTCAAATCATCGGAGGCAAAAATGGCATCTGGTTTTTGCTGGGTTAAAATCTGTTTGATTTCCATTTCTTTGCGAATAGGGGAGAAATCACTGGAAACATTAATGATCATGGACTCAGGTAGAACCGATGCAAACCCCGCGTGACGCAAGCCTGTTGGGGAGTTGGAGTTGTCATTACCTGTGATCATGATGATCTTTTTAGCACCACTTTTGACCAGGGTTTCTGCTGCTAAAACTCCACCAGCATAGTTATCAGAAGAGACAACCGGAATTTCTGGGGAGAGGTTGCGGTCAAAAGCAATGATAGGAGCAGTTACCCGGTTGTAATCTTCAATGCCTAAATTATGACTTCCTGAAATGATGCCATCTACCTGGTTGGCCTCCAACATTTCAATGTATTCGCGCTCTTTTTCGGAGTCATGTTCACTATTGCAGATGATGGTTTTATAGCCGTGTTTGAAGAGTTGGTGCTCTAGTTTGTCGATTAATTCAGCATAGAAAACATTGCTGATGTTGGGAAAGATCAAGCCGACTAACTTGGCTGATTTTCCTTGGAGGCTACGAGCAACATTGTTAGGTTTATAGCCCAATTCTCGCATGGCTTCTTGGACTTTTTGGATCGTTTTTTCAGACAGGTATCCTTTTTTATTGATAACCCGTGAGACAGTAGTAGGGCTGACACCGGCGAGTTTGGCGACATCAGTTAGCTTTGCGACCATAATCAAGTTCGTAGTAAGTTCCAGTAGGGGTTCCAGACTTGATCAAGATTCCATTTTGATCCGCATGTGGGTAGACCCGACCAGAAAATACTTTTTCTCCTTTATTGATAAAGATTTCAAATATCGAATTGTCGATGAAAATATTAGCGGTTGTCGCTTGGTTAGCGATTGTGCAGCTACGGCTCGTACCGAAATCTTGGGCATATTGCTCACCAGCCTGGCTACGATCGACTGTGACCAATCCTTTAGCCAGATCAAATGTGAGAACTAAGCCCTTTCCTTCTGCATCGGCAAAGAGGACGATTTCGTTCTGGCTATCCTTTTCAAACTGCAATTCCAATTCATAGCAGTTCTTGGTTTGTGCCTTGTTGGCAAATGCCTCACTCTCAGCGCGCAAGTCTTTGATCGCTTCAACTGGGTATTGGTAGAGCTTGCCATCTTTAATGGTTAATTCTTTGACCAGTGAGAGAGCTCCTTGGTAGTCATAGGAATCTGTTGGATAAGAAACGTCTGGAAGACCTAGCCAGCTAACAGCATAGGCACGTCCATCGGGAGCATTAAATCCTTGAGTCGCATAGGCTTCAAAACCATAGTCAAGATTATGCAATTCAGATACATCAACCATTTTGGCCTTTTCTGGGTCAAAGCTTGCCCCGATCTTGTACATATTTGGATAGATATTGTCATAATCGAGAACGGCTTTATCTAAGCCTTGAGGACAGTAGAGAAGAACGGGTTGGTCTCCAACAAAGACTAGGTTGGGACATTCCATCATATAAGCTGTCCGATCGTTTGCAAAATCCAAGTCACCGACTGCAACCCAGTTGGTATAGTCGTTATCTACAGCCTTATAGAGACGGATGAATCCTTTCTTCTCAAGGTCTTGACCGCCAACGATAGCGTAGAATTGACCCTTGAAATTAAAAATCTGTGGGTCACGGAAGTGATCCGTAGAGTCAGCCGGTTGATCAATCAAGATTTTGTCAATTTTTTCAAACTTTCCGTCCTTGTCCATCAAAGCACCGACTTGGTAAGGATGACGAACCCATTCTGCATCACGAACATTTCCAGTGTAGAATAAGAATAGTTTGTCACCAAACTGCATGGCTGATCCGGAATAAGCTCCATGGCTATCTAGATCTGTGTCTGGAAGAAGTGTTACACCAGTTTCTTTGAAATGAACCAAGTCTTCGCTTTCTGTTTGTACCCATGATTTTAACCCATGGGCTGCACCAAATGGGAAATTTTGGTAAAACAAGATCCATTTTCCATCAAAGTAGGAAAAACCGTTAGGATCATTTAAGAGACCAGCCTTTGGCTCTACATGGTAGTGTGTATGCCAAGGAGATTTCGCCATGTTTTCTTGGATGGCTTGCTTTTCCTCTGTTGTCCAGTCTTCGTAACGTCTGTAACGACGTTCAGTTGTCCATTCCATTTTATTCCTCCGAATTTTTTCTTACTTCCATAGTACCGATTTCCTATTAAAAATGCAAGCGATAAATGAAAAAAATGGCAAAAAATGTCAAACGATTGACAGCTATTTTGCAGCCTGAAGAAAAGAGGAGAAGTTGAAAATTTATGAAAATATGAAAGAAAATGAAAATAAAAATCTGATTCAAAGCGCTAAAAAGCGTAGTACAGGCCTGTTTTAAAATGAAAATAGTTTCATACTGTCAAAAGGTGTCAAAAAGTCCAAAAAAGTTTCAAAAAAATCCTGCAAAACGCTTGACATATTTTCAATACGTGGTACAATTAAAAACGTAGAAACGATTTAACCGTTTACATTACAAAAAATAAGGAGATTTTTGCAAAATGTCAAATACAGAAATTGCAAAGCAGGTCATCGATGCAATCGGTGGGGTTGAGAACGTTAGCAGTGTTGCTCACTGTGCGACTCGTCTTCGCGTGATGGTAAAAGATGAATCAAAAATCAACAAAGATGTTGTTGAGAACATTGAAAAAGTACAAGGTGCTTTCTTTAACTCAGGTCAATACCAAATCATCTTTGGTACTGGTACTGTAAACAAGATCTATGATGAAGTAGTAGCTCTTGGCTTACCAACATCATCAAAAGATGAAATGAAAGCAGAAGCCGCTAAACAAGGAAACTGGTTCCAACGCGCGATCCGTACCTTTGGAGACGTTTTTGTTCCAATTTTACCAGCAATTGTTGCGACTGGATTGTTTATGGGGATTCGTGGTGCCATTGCTCAAGACCAGGTTTTGGCTTTGTTTGGCACAACAGCAGATGCATTTAAATCTACTGATTTTTATACCTATTCAACAATCTTAACTGATACCGCGTTTGCCTTCTTCCCAGCCTTGATTTCATGGTCTGCATTCCGAGTATTCGGAGGAAATCCTGTTCTTGGGATTGTAATTGGTTTGATGATGGTTAGTCCGACACTTCCAAATGCGTGGGTTGTAGCGGAAGATCCTTCTAAAGCAGCAACATACTTTGGTATCTTCCATCATGTGGTTGGATTCCAGAACTCAGTTCTTCCCGCTTTCTTCGTTGGTCTAATTGGTGCGAAACTTGAAAAGTGGCTCCATAAGAAAATTCCAGATGTCTTAGATTTGTTATTGGTTCCATTATTCACATTGACAATCATGTCATTCCTCGCTTTGTTTATTATTGGTCCATTCTTCCACAGCATTGAAGAATATGTACTGAATGCAACTAAGTTTATTTTAAATTTACCATTCGGACTTGCAGGGCTTCTTATCGGTGGGGTTCATCAGTTGATTGTCGTTACTGGCGTCCATCATATCTTTAATCTTCTTGAATCACAATTAATTACTGCAGATAAAAAAGATCCATTTAATGCAATCATTACAGCAGCTATGACAGCACAAGCTGGAGCTACTTTAGCAGTGGCAGTGAAATCTAAATCTCAAAAAGTGAAAGCTTTAGCATTTCCTGCGACTATTTCTGCCTTGTTAGGTATTACTGAGCCTGCAATCTTTGGTGTAAACTTGCGTTATGTGAAACCATTCGTTATTGCTTTGGGAGCAGGTGCTGTAGGTGGTTGGATTGCATCTATGTTAAACCTTGCTGGTACAGGATTTGGTATTACAATTATTCCAGGAACACTTCTCTATCTAAATGGTCAATTATTGAAATATGTATTTATGGTTGTATTTACAACTGCACTAAGTTTCGGTTTGACTTATATGTTTGGTTATGAAGATGAAGCTTCATCAGTTCCTGCAGAGGACAAAGAAGCTGGTGCAATTATTGAAGAAGAAACAACTGGAGCTGTTCCTGCATCTCTTCAAGACGAAACCATCATCTCTCCGATCGTTGGTCAAGCTGTTGCTTTGTCTGATGTGAATGATCCTGTCTTCTCAAGTGGAGCGATGGGACAAGGAATTGCCATCAAACCAACTGAAGGTGTTGTCTATGCACCAGCAGATGCTGAAGTAACCATTGCTTTCGCAACTGGTCATGCTTACGGTTTGAAGACAGCTAATGGTGCTGAAATATTGATCCACGTTGGTATTGATACGGTATCAATGAACGGGGAAGGATTTGATCAAAAAGTAGCTCAAGGCGATAAAGTGAAAGCTGGTGATGTCCTTGGTACATTTGATGCAGCGAAAATTGCCGCAGCTGGTCTGGAAGACACAACTATGGTGATTGTCACTAACACAGCTGACTATGCTTCTGTCACACCTGTTGCAACTGGATCTGTTGCGAAGGGTGATGCGATCATCGAAGTCAAAGCTTAATCGAAACAATAAGTTCTCAAGGACTGGTCTATCATCTCCAGTCCTTGAATTTTATTTCTCAAAAAAAGGTGTGTTTTTTCTTTAGAGAAGAGAAAAAGATTGACTACAAAATATGCTATAATAAATACAGGATATTTTTCATAATAAAAAAGGAGCCAACATGACAAAATTATATGGAAGTTTGGAAGCTGGCGGTACAAAATTTGTTTGTGCAGTTGGTGATGAAAACTATAATGTTGTGGAAAAAGTACAATTTCCAACAACCAAGCCAATTGAGACTATTGATAAGTGTATTGAATTTTTCTCAAAATTTGAGGATCTAGTTGGGCTTGCGATCGGATCCTTTGGACCAATTGATATCGATCCAAATTCAAACACTTATGGTTTCATCACAACGACTCCAAAACCAAATTGGGCCAATGTAGATATCGTTGGGGCTTTCCGACGTGCCTTGAATGTACCTATCTATTTCACGACAGATGTGAATAGTTCTGCCTATGGAGAAGTGGTCGCACGCAACAATGCGGGTGGTCATATCGAAAACTTGGTTTACTATACAATCGGAACAGGAATCGGAGCTGGTGTCATCCAACGTGGTGAGTTTATCGGGGGAGCTGGGCACCCAGAAATGGGACACTACTATGTGGCCCAACACCCAATGGATGTGGAAAAAGAATTCAAGGGTGTTTGTCCTTTCCACAATGGCTGTTTGGAAGGCTTTGCGGCTGGTCCTAGTCTGGAAGCTCGTACAGGTATTCGTGGGGAAAACATTGAACTCAACAGCAATGTATGGGATATTCAAGCCTACTACATCGCACAAGCAGCAGTGAATGCGACAGTTACCTTCCGCCCAGACGTCATTGTCTTTGGAGGAGGAGTCATGGCTCAACAACACATGTTAGATCGTGTTCGCACGAAATTTACTGCTCTCTTGAACGGTTACCTCCCTGTACCAGATGTGAGAGATTACATTGTGACACCTGCAGTTGCTGGCAATGGTTCAGCGACCTTGGGGAACTTTGTCCTTGCAAAAGAAGTGAGCGAGAAACTTAAAAAATAAGAAGCAATTGTCTCTTAGAGGTTAGAAACAAGAGCGAGGAGGCTGGGACAAAAGTCCTAGCCTCTCAATTATTTTTGGATTGTCGAGCAAG
>JAPJPE010000007.1 GCA_030825825.1 Streptococcus sp.
AGAGCGCATCCATGGTAAGGATGAGGTCGCCGGTTCAATCCCGGCAACTAGCATAGCAGAAGAGAGAAGCTTAGAGAAGATCTAGGCTTCTTTTTTGCAAGTCCATCTTTAAAAGTCCGGCTTTTTTCAATAATTTTCAAAAAAGCGTTGACAAGCAAGGAAATACGTGGTAAAGTTAGAACAACAAAGAGAAAGGAGAAAACCATCATGAACAAAGTAGATGTTTTGATGACACAATTGAATACACAGCTTCTCCAATCTCAGTTGAGTTCGATGTAAACTATAAATGGAACCCAAGATGGAGGAGTCTGTCTTGGGTTTTTTGTATGCATTTTTACCTGCCTTAACTGAATTGGTGATAGGCATCAGAAGGCCCAAGTGTGGACTGAGCACGTACTCAGCTCCTTGCTTGGGTTTTTCTGTGCCATTTTGAAAAGGAGAATATATGATCAGAGCTATTTGGGAGTATATCAGGGAGCGCAAGTGGCGATATGTGAAGATCGCTATGGTCCTGATTCTTTATGATTACACCTTATTGATCCCGACGCAAGTCATCCAGCGCTTAGTGGATCATTTGAGTCAGCAGACGCTGACCCAATCAAACTTTGTATGGGATATGGCCCTCTTGGTGGGATCAGCCATCCTTAATTACCTGACGGCTTTTTATTGGCAGTTGCGACTCTTTCAGTCGTCAGTCCATTTCAAGGCGACCCTTCAGGGACAAGCGTTTCGTAAGCTAGTAGCTATGCGGCGTCCCTTTTTTGAGAAATTCCGTTCAGGGGACCTCTTGACGCGGTTCACGACAGATGTGGATGGCATGGCTGATATGGCGGGTTACGGGATGATGGTGCTCCTGTTTGGCGGTGGCTTGTTTGCCTTTATTATTCCGACCATGTTTTTCATTTCTTGGCAATTAACCTTGATTTCCTTTATTCCCATGATCTTCCTCGTCGTCTCTACCTATTTTTTGAGTAGAAAGCAGGAGGAGTATGTTGAGCAAAACCGGGAAGCGGTCGCTCAGTTGAACGATGAAGTCTTGGAGTCCATCGAAGGGATCCGTGTCATGCGGGCCTATAGTAGACGGGACCAGCAGGTCAAACAGTTTCAGAAAAAAACAGCCAGTCTATCCAAAACAGGGGATAAAATTGCCTCTATCCAGTATTCTTTTGGACCTTTAGCCCTGTTGTTTATTGGATTCTCTACAGTCTTGCTCCTGCTATTTGGAGGCCAGTCCCTGGCAAGCGGGCAATTGAGTCTTGGAAAATTATTGGCTTTACAGCTGTATTTGGTCTTTTTAATTGAGCCTATGTGGATGATGGCAGACTTGATCTTGGTCTACCAGACAGGGCAAATGTCCTATAAAAAATTAAAAGAAGTGATTGATGAAACGGATGATCTGGAGCCAGATGGTCCTCATTACCTAGAGCAGATTGATTTGGTGCAGTTTAAGGACTATTCTTTCAGCTATCCTGGTGCTGAGCGAAAGAGCCTATCAGGCATTGATTGGACCATTCAGAAAGGACAGACAGTTGGAATTGTTGGTCGTACCGGAGCAGGAAAGACTAGTCT
This sequence comes from Streptococcus sp., assembly GCA_030825825.1. Taxonomy (GTDB): domain Bacteria; phylum Bacillota; class Bacilli; order Lactobacillales; family Streptococcaceae; genus Streptococcus. The sequence goes on from JAPJPE010000007.1 coordinate 1,570, forward strand.
GGTTCGACAATTCTTGCGGCAGTACCCAGTTGGTGAGGGAGAATTCTTGGTCAACCAGCAACCGATCGTGGACTACAACCGACACTCTATTGAAGCTAAAATCGGCTATGTTTCCCAAGAACATATTTTATTCTCAAAATCCATTCGTGACAATATCGCTCTGGGTAAAAATGGTGCTAGTGAAGAGGATTTAGTGGAAGCTGTAGCCCAAGCTGCTTTTGCGGATGATCTTGAGCGGATGTCTCAGGGAATGGACACCATGATTGGTGAGAAAGGGGTCTCTGTATCAGGTGGTCAAAAACAGCGGATCTCGTTGGCACGTGCTTTTTTAAGGGATGCGGATCTCTTGCTGTTAGATGATTCCCTTTCGGCAGTAGATGCGAAGACTGAACAGGCTATTATTGACACCATTCAAACAGAGCGAAAAGGCAAGACGACCCTCATTGTTTCCCATCGCTTGTCTGCGGTTCATCAGGCGGATTGGATCATTGTCTTGGATCAAGGACAGATTGTAGAAGAAGGTAGAGCTAGTGATTTACTGGCTCAAGAGGGCTGGTATTATGAACAATACCAAAGGCAACAAAAACAGGAAGGAGAATAAGATGAAAGTATTGAAACGATTATTATCTCGGATCACTCTTTATCCGACGGTTTTTCTTTCCGGCTTTATTTGTCTCTTACTAGCTACCATTTTTTCTGAATTGTCTCCCTTTCTTCTCCAAAAGATGATCGATGGGCCTTTGACTGCATTGACCCACGGTGGCGGGCAAGGGGACTTGCTTCAGATGGGAGCATTTTATCTCTTAGTCTTGAGCCTAGGACAGCTGATTAGCTACCTAGGAAATCGGATCTTACTGCATGGAAGTAATAAAGTAACCGCTAGTCTGAGAGACCAAGCCTTTCAAGTCATGCAAGGTCTGCCTATTTCTTATTTTGATGACAAGCCGGCTGGAAAGATCGCAACAAGAATTGTCAATGATACGGAGACCTTGCGGACCCAGTTTTATAACTCTTGTATGATACTAGTCATCTATTTGGTGCGATTTCTCTTTATCCTAGGGATTCTCTTTTACCTGAGTCCTATGATGGGGCTACTCTTGTGTCTGATTTTTCCAATATTCTATGGAATCCAGTATCTCTACAAGGTCATGACGGACCAGCCCATGAAGGATTTCTTTGATGCGAGAAGCGAGGTCAATACCCAAGTCAATGAACTCTTGCATGGTGCCAGTATGATTCAGCTCTATCATCAAGAGCCTGGTGTGGTAGAGGAGTTTGAAGCCACTACCCAGAAGATGCTAGGGGCCAATGATCGGATCCTCTTAGCTGATTCCATCGCTTCTTGGACCTTGACAGAATTGCTCAAGTTTTTAGTGATTGCAGGTATATTGACCATCGCTGGGATTTCTTTTCTACAGGGCAATATCGGTGTGACAGCTGGTTTCTTATTTATCAATATTAACTATGTCATCAATCTGTTTGATCTCATGGCCAATCTCAGTCGTCAATTTCCGAATATTCGGCGATCACTAGAGACGGGGAGTCGCGTCCTTGCCTTCTTGGATCAACCCTTAGAGGCCGATGGTGTATCGGAACTGAAGATAGAAAAGGCTCAAGTCGTGTTTGATGATGTTCAATTTGCTTATGAAGAAGGCAAGCCAGTTTTACAGGATATTGCCTTTCAGGCGAGTCCCGGGGAAACCATCGCTCTTGTGGGCCACACCGGATCGGGTAAGTCTTCTATTATGAATCTGCTCTATCGTTTCTATGATCCTCAAGAAGGAGCGATTTTGATCGATCGGCAAGATATTCGCCAAGTCTCTCGTGAGAGCCTGCGAAGCCACATGGGCATTGTTCTGCAAGATCCTTATCTATTTACAGGAACCATTGCTAGTAATGTGGCCATGAGTCAGGATCATATTGACCGGGATGCGGTCAAAGATGCGCTGAAAAAAGTCGGGGCTTGGCCCTTTGTAGAGCGCCTTGAAAAGGGAATCGACCATCCAGTCGTAGAAAAAGGATCTGCCTTTTCAAGTGGCGAGCGCCAGTTGATTTCCTTTGCGCGGACGCTCTATATGAATCCGAAAATTCTAATTTTGGATGAGGCAACCTCTCACATCGATACGGAAACAGAAGATATCATCCAACAAGCTATGGCGGTCCTGCAAAAGGGCCGGACCACCTTTATCATTGCCCATCGCTTGTCCACTATCCAAGATGCGGATCAGATCTTAGTCTTATCTGAAGGACGCATTGTAGAGCGTGGTAGACATGAGGAACTGGTTGTACAAGGCGGGATCTATGCCCAGATGAATGCCATCCAGCAAACAGTGGTGTAAGATGATCATCCAAAGAAAAAGTTTGAAAACCAGCCTGTATCTAGTATATAGGCTGGTTTTTGTGATATAATAAAGTGATAATAGTGAGGTGATCCAGATGTATATTGAAATGGTAGATGAGACTGGTCAAGTCTCTGACGAAATCTTAAAACAAACGCAAGAAATTTTAGAATTTGCTGCTCAAAAAATTGGGAAAGAAGACAAGGAAATGGCTGTGACTTTTGTAACCAATGAACGCAGTCATGAACTAAATCTTGAATACCGTGATACGGATCGCCCGACGGATGTCATCAGTTTAGAATACAAGCCAGAGATGGAGATTTCTTTTGACGAGGAAGACCTTGCAGAAAATCCAGAATTGGCAGAGATGATGGCTGAATTCGATACCTATATTGGGGAGCTCTTTATTTCAATTGACAAGGCGCGTGAGCAAGCCGAAGAATATGGCCACAGCTTTGAGCGCGAAATGGGATTTTTAGCAGTGCATGGTTTTCTTCACATCAATGGCTATGATCACTATACGCCGGAAGAAGAAAAGGAAATGTTTGGCTTACAGGAAGAGATTTTGACAGCCTATGGACTCACAAGACAATAAGCGAAAATGGAAAAATCGGGACTTCACTTCAAGCCTGGAGTTTGCGATAACAGGAATTTTTACTTCGATCAAGGAAGAGCGCAATATGCGCAAGCATGCCTTATCAGCCCTTGCAGCAATTCTTGCTGGTTTGGTATTTAGGATTTCTGCGACAGAATGGCTCTTTTTATTGCTCAGCATTACCTTGGTGATTGCTTTTGAGATTATGAATTCAGCCATTGAAAATGTGGTGGATTTAGCTAGTAACTACCATTTCTCCATGTTGGCAAAGAATGCCAAAGACATGGCGGCTGGAGCAGTCCTTGTCGTATCAGGTTTTGCCCTACTAACAGGACTGGTGATTTTTGTGCCCAAATTCTGGGCCTTGGTATTTGGATAAGAGGGAGCATGCCCTCATGAAAGGATATTATGACATTTAAATCAGGCTTTGTAGCCATTTTAGGACGTCCCAATGTTGGGAAGTCAACATTTTTGAATCACGTCATGGGGCAAAAAATTGCCATCATGAGTGACAAGGCGCAGACAACGCGCAATAAGATTATGGGGATTTATACGACGGATAAGGAACAGATCGTCTTTATCGATACCCCAGGGATTCACAAACCCAAGACAGCTCTTGGAGACTTCATGGTGGAGTCGGCCTATAGTACCCTTCGAGAAGTGGATACGGTTCTCTTTATGGTGCCAGCAGATGAACCGCGTGGCAAAGGCGATGATATGATTATCGAACGCCTCAAGGCTGCTAAGGTGCCGGTTATTCTGGTGGTCAACAAGATTGACAAGGTCCACCCAGACCAACTCTTATCGCAAATCGATGACTTCCGTAGTCAGATGGATTTCAAGGAAATCGTGCCGATTTCAGCCCTCCAAGGAAACAATGTTTCGCGTTTGATTGATATTTTAAGTGAAAACTTAGAAGAAGGTTTCCAATATTTCCCTGCCGATCAAATCACCGATCACCCAGAGCGCTTCTTGGTCTCTGAAATGATCCGTGAAAAGGTTTTGCATTTAACGCGGGAAGAAATTCCCCACTCTGTGGCAGTAGTAGTGGATTCTATGAAGCGGGATGAAGAGACAGATAAGGTCCATATCCGAGCAACCATCATGGTTGAGCGCGATAGCCAAAAAGGCATTGTCATCGGAAAAGGCGGTGCCATGCTCAAGAAGATTGGAACCCTTGCGCGTAAGGATATCGAGCTCATGCTAGGGGACAAGGTCTTCCTAGAAACCTGGGTCAAAGTCAAGAAAAATTGGCGGGATAAGAAATTGGATCTTGCTGATTTCGGATACAACGAAAAAGAATATTAAGAAGAGGTGGGCAGAAGGCCTGCTTCTTGTTTTTGAAAGGAGTTCTATGCCTGAATTACCAGAAGTAGAGACCGTTCGACGAGGTCTTGATAAATTAATTCTTGGGAAAACCATCCAATCCGTGGAAGTAAAGTATCCAAAGATGATTCAGACGGATCGGGATGCTTTTCGTCAAGATCTCCCGGGGCAAGAAATTCGGGCCATGGGGCGCCGCGGGAAATACCTCTTGTTTTATCTGACGGATCTGGTCCTCATCTCGCATTTGCGGATGGAAGGCAAGTATTTCTTTTATCCAGACGAGGTTCCTCTTCGCAAGCATGCCCATGTCTTCTTTCATTTTACAGATGGTAGCACCCTGGTCTATGAAGATGTCCGCAAGTTTGGGACCATGGAAGTCCTAGTACCTGAGCTTGTCGACAGCTATTTTTTGGCGAAAAAAATTGGTCCAGAGCCGACAGAAGCGGATTTTAAAGCACCAGCCTTCCAAGCAGCTCTTAAAAAATCAAAGAAACCCATTAAATCAGCTCTTTTAGACCAAAAATTAGTGGCTGGTTTGGGCAATATTTATGTGGATGAGGTTCTTTATCGAGCCAAGGTTCATCCAGCCCGTTTGGGTCAAAGCCTGACTGCTAGAGAAGCCAAAGCAATCCGCAAAGAAACGATTGCTGTGCTTGCTCAAGCTGTTGAAAAGGGTGGCTCCACCATTCGCTCCTACAGCAATGCTTTTGGAGAAGACGGCACCATGCAGGAAGAACACCAGGTCTATGGGAAAACAGGCCAACCTTGTTTGCGCTGCGGGACACCGATTGAGAAAATCCAGCTGGGGGGACGCGGAACCCATTTTTGTCCCCACTGTCAAAAGGAGAACTAGATGGCAAGAATCATTGGATTAACAGGAGGGATTGCTTCAGGAAAGTCCACTGTCACCTCCTATCTGAGAGAAAAAGGGTATCCTGTCATTGATGCGGATCAAGTGGTTCATGATTTGCAAGCACCAGGAGGGGCCCTCTACCGTGTCCTAGTGGATCATTTTGGGAGAGAGATCCTTACCAAAGAAGGAGAGTTGGATCGCGTCGCTTTGGGTCAGCGGATCTTTTCAGACCCTAGTGAAAGAGACTGGTCCAATCGCGTCCAAGGAAGGCTTATTCGTGAGGCTCTAGCTGAGGTAAGAGACAGACAAGCTGCACAATCCGATCTCTTTTTTATGGATATTCCTCTCTTAATCGAGCAGCACTATGAAGGGTGGTTTGAATCTGTCTGGTTGGTAGCTGTATCAAAAGAAACCCAGCTCAAGCGCCTGATGGAACGCAACCACTTATCAGAACTGCAGGCCCAAGAACGCATCGCGTCTCAAATGCCGCTAGATGAAAAAAGAGCCCATGCAGATCTGGTCTTAGACAATAATGGCGATCTTGCTGCCCTCTATGCCCAATTAGATGCAGCCCTACAACAAGCTCTACAACAATTAGAAAGAAGATGATTTTATCACAAGAGAAATCAATTGGCGTAAAAATCTATATATTGCCTGGATCGGGTGCTTTTTCATCGGAGCCAGCCTTTCTTTAGTCGTTCCTTTTATGGCCCTCTTTGTGGAAGAGTTGGGTGTTACGGGTAAGGCTGTTCCCCTTTATGCTGGGATTGCCGTCGCAAGTTCTTCTGTAACCTCTGCGATCATGTCTCCCATCTGGGGGAGCTTAGCCGACCGCTATGGTCGAAAACCCATGATGCTTAGAGCCTCCATTGCCATGACGCTGACCATGGGAGGCATTGCCTTTGTTCCATCAGTTTTTTGGCTCTTGGTCCTGCGCTTGCTCAATGGGGTCTTTTCAGGCTTTGTTCCCAATAGTACAGCCCTGATTGCCAGTCAAGTTCCCAAGGACCAATCTGGCTATGCCCTAGGGACCTTGTCGACTGGTGTCGTGGCTGGAACCTTGATGGGTCCTTTGATTGGAGGACTCATTGCCGAAAATCTGGGAATGCGCAATGTCTTTCTCTTGGTCGGCTTCTTCTTATTTTTGGTTTCCCTCTTAACCTTCTGGGGTATTGAGGAAGAGTACGAGCCCCTTCCAAAAGAAGAACAAAAATCCAGTTGGCAGTTGCTCATGTCCATTCAGCAAAAAGATATCCTCTTGGGCCTCTTTTTGACCAGCATGACCATCCAAATGATCGCCCAATCTATTTCTCCGATCCTGCCTCTTTATGTGCGGGCTTTGGGACAAAGAGATAACCTGATCTTTGTATCGGGGATGATTGTTTCAGCTATGGGAGTCTCTAGTATGCTCTTTTCCGGTTGGATGGGAAAACTCGGAGACCGAATCGGGAATCACCGGCTCTTATTAATCGCCCTTCTCTATAGTGGTTGTCTTTATATTCTCTGTGCCCAAGCGCAAACGCCCCTGCAATTAGGAATCTTACGCTTCCTTTTTGGAATTGGGACTGGTGCCCTTTTACCAGGAGTTTCTGCTTTGTTAAATCGCTTAACCCCTCCTGAAGGGATCTCTCGGATCTTTAGCTACAACCAGCTCTTTTACTACTTAGGTGGCGTGTTAGGGCCAATGATGGGATCGAGTATTTTCATGCATTTTGGCTATCATTGGGTTTTTTACGGCACAGCCCTCTTAGCCTTTACCGATTTGATTTTCCTCTTATTCTTATTTAGAAAGTATTTGAAAGTGAGAGACGTACGTGCGAATTAAAGTTCAATTGACCTGCACCAGCTGTGGGAGTCAGAATTATTTGACCAGTAAAAATACCAAAACCCATCCCGAAAAGATCGAGGTCTTGAAGTATTGTCCCAAGGAAAGAAAAGTAACCTTACATATTGAATCAAAATGATTTTCATGGTATAATAGTGAGGATTTTAAGGAGTTTTGAATATGAGCGGAGCATTAACAACTATTTTACTAGTATTATCAGTATTGATTATTATCGCAATTTTTATGCAACCAACAAAAAACCAATCGAGCAACGTCTTTGACGCAAGCTCAAATGACTTGTTTGAACGTTCAAAAGCGCGCGGGTTTGAAGCCGTGATGCAGCGTTTAACAGCTATTATGATCTTCTTTTGGTTATTGATCGCGATGATCTTAATGGTACTTTCTAGTAGATAAGATAGGCTCAGACAATGTCTTTGCCTATTTTTATTTTGCAAAACAAAGACACATTTAGATAGAAAAAAGGAGGCTGGATAACCAGCAAATACATTCATGAAAACAAGTATTAAAGAATATTTACAAGAGCATGACAAAGCCCAGATCAATGATCTGGCAGCAGCTCTAGGAAAAGAAGGATCTAAGGATTTTCGTGACTTGGTCAAAACCATCTCTCTGATGGAACGCCGTCATGAGTTGAAATTCGAGGATGATGGCTCTCTTCGTTTGGCTCAAAAGAAGGCCCCAGCCATTACCCTCAAGGGGATTTTTCATGCCCATAAAAATGGCTTTGGCTTTGTCAGTTTAGAAGGCGAAGAAGAGGACCTCTTTGTTGGTCGAAATGATGTCAACCACGCCATCGATGGGGATACTGTTGAGATCGTCATTACCAAGGTAGCAGACCGAAACAAAGGAACGGCAGCAGAAGCTAAGATTATTGATGTCTTGGATCATAGCGTCAAAACGGTTGTTGGACAAATTGTTCTGGATGAGGAAAAACCCAAATATGCCGGCTACATTCGTTCGAAAAATCAAAAAATCAGCCAGCTGATCTATGTGAAGAAGCCAGCCATCCAATTGGAAGGTACCGAAATCCTCAAGGTCGAAATTGATCAATACCCGAGCCGCAAGCACAATTATTTTGTGGCAACTGTGCGGGATGTGGTCGGTCATGTGACAGATCCTGGAATCGATGTCTTGGAAGTGCTAGAATCCATGGATATCGTCTCAGAATTTCCAGAAGAAGTGCTGAAAGAGGCTGAGCAGGTTCCAGATGCACCGTCTGCAAAGGATTTAGAGGGGCGGTTGGATCTGCGAGAGGAGATTACCTTTACGATCGACGGAGCGGATGCCAAAGACTTGGACGATGCGGTCCATATCAAGCCACTCAAGAACGGCAATTTTGAGCTGGGGGTCCACATCGCAGATGTCTCTTATTACGTTACAGAAGGCTCAGCACTTGATAAGGAAGCTCTAAATCGTGCAACCTCTGTCTATGTGACCGACCGAGTAGTACCCATGCTTCCAGAACGCTTGTCCAATGGGATCTGTTCTTTAAATCCGAATGTGGACCGCCTGACCCAGTCTGCCATCATGGAGATTGATCCCCATGGAAAGGTTGTCAAGCACACCATTACCCAAACGGTGATCAATACGACCTTCCGAATGACCTATAGTGACGTCAATGATATCTTAGCAGGCGACGAAGAAAAGGCTCAAGAGTTTAAGAAAATTGTCCCAAGTATTCATCAAATGGCCACCCTGCATGGTATTCTAGAAAGCATGCGGATTCGCCGAGGAGCCCTCAATTTTGATACCAATGAGGCTAAAATCCTAGTCAATAAAGAAGGAAAACCGGTCGACATTGTCCTCCGTCAAAGAGGAATTGCGGAACGGATGATTGAGTCCTTTATGTTGATTGCCAATGAAACGGTAGCGGAACACTTTACGCGACTGAAATTGCCGTTTATCTACCGGATCCACGAAGATCCAAAGGCAGAAAAAGTACAGAAGTTTATCGATTATGCTTCTAGCTTTGGGATCCAGATCTACGGAACGGCTAGTGAGATGAGCCAAGAAGCCCTGCAAGAAATCATGCGCAAGGTTGAAGGAGAACCTTATGCAGATGTCCTTTCGATGATGTTGTTGCGCTCGATGCAACAGGCCCGCTACTCAGAGCACAACCATGGCCACTATGGGCTTGCTGCGGAATATTACACCCACTTTACCAGTCCCATCCGTCGTTATCCGGACCTGATGGTTCATCGAATGGTACGCGAATACGGAAAATCCCAAGAAGTGGCAGATCACTTTGAACAAGTCCTTCCAGACATTGCCAGCCAATCCTCTAGTCGGGAACGCCGAGCTATTGATGCGGAGCGCGAAGTAGAAGCCATGAAGAAGGCTGAATACATGGAAGACTTTGTTGGGGAAGAGTACGATGCCGTGGTTTCCAGTGTGGTGAAATTTGGCCTCTTTGTTGAGTTGCCAAATACGGTTGAAGGCTTGATCCATATTACCAATCTTCCTGAATTCTACCATTTTAACGAACGAGATCTAACCCTTCGCGGGGAAAAATCAGGAGTGACCTTCCGTGTCGGTCAGCAAATCCGGATCAAGGTAGAAAGAGCCGACAAGATGACCGGAGAGATTGATTTCTCTTATATTCCAAGTGAATGGGATGTCGTCGAAAAAGGCCTCAAGGCCAAAGGACGTGACCGAGATGGCAATCGCCGGGATCGCAGACGCAAGGACAAAAAAGTTTCTAAGGGATCAACCGCTAGAAAAGATGACAAGCGGAAAGATTCTTCCTCTAAATCCAAAAAGAAAAAAGGGAAGAAACCATTTTACAAGGAAGTAGCAAAGAAAGGAGCCAAACATGGCAAAGGGCGAAGGAAAGGTAGTCGCGCAAAATAAAAAGGCGAGACATGACTACACCATCGTGGATACGATTGAAGCAGGGATGGTGCTGACGGGGACAGAGATCAAAAGTGTCCGTGCAGCACGCATTAACTTGAAAGATGGTTTTGCACAAGTAAAAAATGGTGAGGTTTGGCTCAGTAATGTCCATATTGCCCCTTATGAGGAAGGCAATATCTGGAATCAAGATCCAGACCGTCGTCGCAAGCTTCTTCTTCATAAAAAGCAAATCCAAAAGCTGGACCAAGAAACCAAAGGGACAGGAATGACCCTGGTGCCTTTAAAGGTCTATCTCAAGGATGGCTATGCCAAATTGCTTTTGGGACTCGCCAAAGGGAAACATGATTATGACAAGCGTGAATCCATCAAACGTCGGGAACAAAACCGGGATATCGCACGGGTCATGAAACAATACAATACACGTTAAACTAAGAAGGCAGTTCTGAAACTTGTTTCAGAACTGCCTTTTTTCTCGGAGACGGGGCCTCTTTTTCCAACTTGTAAAAAAGGTCTTTTTCCTGTATGATAAGAGTACTGAAAGAATAAGGAGAAGCCACATGACACAAAAATTGATCGCTTACAAGCGCATGCCTATCTGGACTAAGGATACCATGCCAGAAGCTCTTCAAAGAAAGCACAATACCAAGGTAGGAACCTGGGGGAAGATTACGGTTCTAAAAGGTCAGTTAAGATTTATTGAATTGACAGCAGAGGGAGAAGAAATCGCCAGCCACCTTTTTGAAGCAGGAGCAGAGAACCCCATGGCCGAGCCCCAGGCCTGGCACCGTGTCGAAGCGGCGACTGATGATGTGGAGTGGTACTTAGAATTTTACTGTGAGCCAAAAGACTATTTTCCTAAAAAGTACAATACCAACCCTGTCCATTCAGAGGTGCTAGAAGCAGTGAGAATTGTCCCAGCTGGAAAGGCGCTGGATCTAGGATGTGGGCAAGGACGCAATGCTCTCTTTTTGGCTCAACATGGCTTTGATGTGACAGCAGTAGATCAAAATGAATTGGCTCTTGAGATCCTACAAAGTATTGTCGCTGAGGAAGATATGGACATGCCAGTAGGACTTTATGATATCAATGCTGCTGCCCTCACCCAAAACTATGATTTCATCGTGTCAACTGTGGTCCTTATGTTTTTAGAGGCAGAGCGGATCCCAGCGATCATTCGCAATATGCAAGAGCATACCAACCCAGGTGGCTACAATCTCATTGTCTGTGCCATGGATACAGAAGATTATCCTTGTCAGATGCCCTTCTCGTTTACCTTTAAAGAAGGAGAATTGGCGGAGTATTACAAGGATTGGGAATTGGTCAAATACAATGAAAATCCTGGCCACCTCCATCGTCGAGATGAGAATGGAAATCGAATTCAACTTCGATTTGCAACCATGTTGGCAAAGAAAAAATAAAGAAAAAGCAGGATGTTAAGATCCTGCCTTCAGATTGAAGACAAAGTCATATAAAAAACTTTCCTTAGGTGAGTACGGACGTCAGCAAACTTCTTCGAAGTTCCAAGACTTAGTTTTGAGCCTAGGGTCTCAAAACTCCCGAGTGCCTGAAACGTTATTGTTTCAGGCACTTTTCTCACAGTGGAAAGTTTCGGTATTTTCTTGAATCGATTTAAAAATTGGAACTCATTTTTATTTTTTTTGCAAAATCGCTTAACTTATTTTACTTTAAAGTAGTTTGTCTACATTCTAAAAGCAGGATGTTAGGATCCTGCCTTTTTGCTTTCTTACAAACAAGTTGAACAAGGTGATCAGTTCTTTTTTCATTTGCCAAAAGAAAAACCTTCTCCAGAAGGGTAGGAAAAGGTTGGGGGATTTAGTTCCAGCTAGCAAAGTCGCAGACACTGAGAATGATCGTTCCAATTTCAATGGGGTCCTCTTTCGCACCCGATTCTAACCAGGTAACAATTACAGATTCGATCGTAGCGATGAAAATTTCTAGACCATACTTATATGGAACTTGAAAGTCTGAAATGATGTGTTCTTTAGCGTGGGGAGTATCGTCCAGTGCATGAAGGGTAAAACTTCTTACCAATTTACTAAAGTCCGAGCAACAGGATTGTGACAATGCATATATAAAATCATAATTCTCTTTAATAGCGGTCAAGACATTGAGAAAGTTTACCTTGACAGGACTTCCTTCAACGAAGAGGCTATCCAATTCTTGCATCATGTCCATTTTCATTTGCTCAAACATGTCGTATTTATCGACATAATGCAGATAGAAGGTCCCGCGGTTAATTCCAGCGGTTTCGGTTAATTGTCGAATAGTGATGCTGTCAAAAGGTTGTTGCAGGAGGAGTTTTGAGAGCGCATTTCGTAAGTCTGACTTGGTTGTTGTTTGTCTTTGGCGTACCATATGTTCCTTTCTATAGTTGTATAAATCTGTTTCTATTTATTTGATATTGAAATAATTTATAGGTTAAATAATTTCACGACACTAACAAATAGCATTATACTCCAAAAATATAAATTAGACAATAATTCTCATTTTTGTACAGATAACGAAAAATGTGCAAAAATTTTACAAATTTATGAATGACGGGCACTGACAAGATTTTGTGAAAATCTCACAATAATTAGTGATTTAAAATAATTCCCTCCTAAAAAAATGGTCAGGAAATTTTTAGGAAAAGGAGGAACAAGATGAAGGGATGAACAAAAAAACCAGCACGATTTAAAGTGCTGGTTTCTTTATTTGATAAAAGTCGTTACAATCAAATTGAAATTCAAGATGGTTAAGACAATCGCAACGAGATAGCCTAAGAAGGTATTCCATTTCGCATTGACATGCTCTCCCATGATTTCCTTGTTTGAGGTGAAATAAACCAGAGGGAAGATGGAGAAAGGAAGGGCCACTGATAGGAAGACTTGAGAATATACCAGAAGGTCATCGAGGACATGTTCTTGGTCACCGAATAAAATTGCGACAATGATAACGGGAAGGAGGGCAATGATCCGAGTCATGAGACGCACCACCCATTGTGGTAGTCTAAATCGCAAGAAACCTTCCATAACGATTTGACCGGTTAGGGTCCCAGTAATGGTTGAATTTTGACCACTAGCTAACAAAGCGATGGCAAAGAGAGTGGACAAGAAAGGACTAGCGATGGCACCAGCAATATGGTTATCCTTGAGGGCATTGTACATGCTAGAGAAAGCACCAATCTTATCTCCGTGTCCGAAGAAGAGGGCCGCTCCAAGAATCAAGAGGAGGGAGTTGACGACAAAAGCCAAACTCAATTCAATATTTGAATCCCAGGTCATAAAGCGCACTGCCCGTTTGATATCTGCTGGATCCTTGTAATCAACTTTTCGCGTTTGCGAAATGGAAGAGTGGAGGTAGAGGTTGTGGGGCATCACCGTTGCTCCGATGATTCCAAGCGCCAGGGTTAAGGCTTCATTTCCTTTTGGAAGCCCAATTCCTAGCACCTCTTTTTGAGGGAGGAAGCCAGCGAAGATTCCCCCGATATCTGGCTTCGAAAGAAAGACGAGATAACCAAAAATCGCAAGGATTGTGAGGATCAAGGTTGATACGATGGCCTCGATCTTTCGAAATCCTAGATGCATGAGGCCCAATAAGAGGAAGACATCAAAGATGGTGATCAGAATGGAAAAGAGCAAAGGCCAACCAAAGAGGAGGTGGAGGGCAATCCCTGAGCCGATGACTTCCGCTAAATCTGTCGCCATCAAGGCAAGCTCGATCACAATCCAAAGGGTATAGCGAAGCCATTTTGGTAAGTGATGGGCGGTTGTTTGGGCCAGGTCCTTACGATGGACAATCCCTAATTTCCCAGCCATTTGTTGCAACTGCATGGCGATCAAAGACGAGAGAAGAACCACTGATAAGAGGAGGTAGCGGTATTGTGCCCCTCCGACCACACTGGTAATCCAGTTTCCCGGATCCATATAGCCGACAGCTACCAGACTTCCTGGTCCTGAAAAGAGTAGAAGAGTCTTCCAAAAGGGGATGCCTTTTGGCACGTCAATAGACTGGTTGATTTCTTGAAGTGATTTCCTTTCAAACTGTTGTAAACTCACGATGAGCCTTCTTTCTAAGAATAAATCAAATTTCTCTCTAATTATAGCATAAAATTTATAATAGTTCATGATAATGAGGAAGAATTACTATTGTTGATGCCTCGATTTCTTTGTAATCTATTCGAAAAGGACTATAATATAGATAGGAAATAGGAGGGAGGAGAGAGAAAATGGCCTACATCGAAATGCAGCACTGTTACAAGCGATACACTAGTGGAGAAACGGAGATTCTCGCTAATCAGGATGTTTCTTTTGAGATTGAAAAAGGCGAATTGGTCATTATTTTAGGGGCGTCAGGAGCTGGAAAATCAACGGTTCTCAATATCTTAGGAGGGATGGACACGAATGACGAAGGGCAGGTCCTGATTGATGGGGTGGATATTTCTAAGCTCAATTCCCATCAACGAACGGATTATCGACGAGATGACGTTGGCTTTGTCTTTCAATTTTATAATTTAGTAGCCAATCTGACAGCCAAGGAAAATGTCGAATTGGCTTCAGAAATCGTCTCTGATGCCTTGGATCCGGAAGCCGTTTTAAGAGACGTAGGACTTGGCAATCGTCTTGATAATTTTCCTGCCCAATTGTCAGGTGGAGAGCAACAACGGGTGGCGATTGCTCGGGCAGTGGCGAAAAACCCTAAAATTCTCCTTTGCGATGAGCCTACAGGAGCCTTAGACTACCAGACAGGTAAGCAAGTATTGGGGATTTTACAGGATATGTCTCGAAAAAAAGGAGCGACGGTCATCATCGTAACCCATAATGCTGCTTTAGCTCCGATTGCAGACCGTGTGATTCGCATGCATGATGCCAAGGTCAAGTCGGTAGAAATCAATGAGCTTCCTCAAGATATTGCTACACTAGAGTATTAGAAGAGGTGCTAGCATGAAACGAAAAGTCTATTGGAAGGATCTATTTGGTTCTTTTACACATTCAAAAGGACGCTTTCTCTCCATCTTAACCTTGATGTTGTTGGGAAGCTTGGCCTTGGTAGGCTTAAAGGTGACTACTCCAAATATGCATCGAACTGCTAACCAGTTTATTCAGCAACAAAAGATGCTAGATCTTGCTGTCATGGGGGACTTGGGATTAGACCAGGTAGACCAAGAGGAGCTTTTAGGAGTCAAAGGGGCGCGTGTCGAATTTGGTTCACTGCTGGATTTGACAGTGAAAGGAACAGGAGAGGCGATTCGACTTTTTTCTGCCCCAAAAAGTCTTTCTTCCTTTCGTGTGACCAAGGGGCGCCTGCCCCAAAAAGAAGGGGAACTGGCCCTAGCAAGTTTTTGGGAGGATCGCTATCAGATAGGGGATACCCTCACACTTGAAGAAAAGGCTGGAACGCGCTCTAGTTTAAAGCGAAAGCAATTCACCATTGTTGGTTTTGTTCAATCCTCTGAGATGTGGTCTCAAAAGAATTTAGGCACTGCCATGAGTGGCAGTGGAAATCTAGATGCCTATGCACTAGTTTCAAAAGAGGTCTTTACGACTAAACTTCCCGCGATGGCGCGGATCCAGTTTGATGATCTGAAGTCTTTAGATTCTTTTTCGCAAGTCTACCAAAAAGGGCTCAAAGCTCATCAAGAAGAGTTAGAAAAACTTCTGAAAGACAATGGAAAGGCCCGCTATCAAAGACTCAAGCAGGAGGCGGATGGGCAGATTCAAAAAGGCCAGAAAGAACTCAGTCGTGCCGAGGAAACACTCCAGTCAGCTAAAAATCAGATCGATCAGGCTCAAAAACAATTAGACTTGCAGGAGGCCCAGTTCAAGAAATTAGCTCCATTTCTGCCAGCTAAAGAGCAAGTAGCCAGTCAAGAAAAGCTCCATCAAGCCCAAGAACAAATTGATCAGAAAAAGAAGGACTGGACTGCAGGTGAAACGGAGCTCGCAAAAAAAGAGGAGGAGCTGAAAAAAGCGCAAAGGGAGCGAGATCAGCTGGAAATTCCAACTTATCATGTCTATGACCGCAAGACCATGCCAGGTGGACAAGGTTACTTGATGTATAGCAATGCTAGTAGTAGTATTTCCGCTGTCGGAAATATTTTTCCGGTTGTTCTTTATCTAGTAGCCGCCATGGTGACCTTTACCACGATGACCCGCTTTGTCGATGAAGAGCGAACCAATGCAGGGATATTTAAGGCGCTGGGCTATCGTACCAGGGACATCATTCTCAAATTTGTCCTCTATGGATTCTTTGCAGGGACGATCGGTACCCTTCTAGGAACCTTGCTGGGCCATTATTTCCTATCGGGGATCATTTCCAACATTATCACGCAAGGGATGGTGATTGGAGAGAGCAGAGAGTATTTTTATGGGGATATGACTCTGATTGCGCTCGGACTGTCTTTCGTTGCGAGTGTGCTTCCGGCTTACTGGGTTTCGCGTAAGGAATTAAAAGAAGAAGCCAATCTTTTATTACTGCCCAAACCACCGGTATCTGGTTCGAAGATTTTCCTGGAGTGTCTCCATTTTATTTGGAAACGTCTGAGTTTCACCCACAAGGTCACTGCTCGTAATCTCTTTCGTTACAAACAACGGATGCTGATGACCATTTTTGGAGTGGCGGGTTCTGTTGCTCTTCTCTTTGCAGGGCTAGGAATTCAATCTTCTGTAGGAAGTGTTTCCAAACGCCAATTTCAAGAGATCCTATCTTATGAGTTGATTGTAGCCAAAAAAACGAATGCCTCTTACCAAGAAAGCAAAGAACTAAACAATCGTCTGGCAAAATCAGACATCAAGGATTATCGAGCTATCTATAGTAAGGTCATTGAAGCTTCTTTAAAAAATGGACACGACAAACAGATCGTTACGATGTTGGTTACGGATCGTGCAGATTTTTCTCCCTTTGTCAGCCTGCGTTCTTTCAAGCAAGGGGAGTCCTTGTCTCTAAAGAAAGGGGTTATCATCAGTAGCAAACTGGCACAACTAGCCCAGGTTACAGTTGGGGATCGACTGATCCTAGATGGCCACTATTTTAAGGTGGCAGGAATCACTGAAAATTATGTCGGCCATTTTATCTATATGGATCAGGCAAGTTACCAAAAAATCTACGGAGAGCGGACTTCAGCAAATAGCTATTTGGTACAGATGCAAAATTCCTCCACACGACAAGTGCAAGCAGTTAGTCGGGACATGATGGCTCTTGCAGCTGTGAAGGCAGTCAGTCAAAATGCTTCGATGATTTCCCTCTTTAACTCAGTTGCCAAATCGTTGGACACTACCATGATGATTCTAGTAGTCGTATCGGTTTTGTTAGCTATCGTGATCTTGTATAATTTAACCAATATCAATGTGGCAGAACGGATCCGTGAACTATCGACCATCAAGGTCTTGGGATTCCATAATAAGGAAGTGACACTCTATATTTACCGCGAAACCATCTTATTGTCTATCATAGGGATCCTCATGGGGTTAGTGGGTGGCTATTATCTTCATCAATTTCTTATTGCCATGATTGCACCAGATGCCATTCTCTTTTACCCTAAAGTGGGACTTGGTGTTTTCCTCTTCCCTGTTGGAGGAACGATCCTTCTTTTGGTCCTGTTAGGAATTTATGTTGACCATTATCTCCGAAAAGTAGATATGCTCGAAGCCCTCAAATCAGTAGACTAAGATACAAAGTGCGTAGCTGATAGCGACAAAATGAGCCCTCTAACCTTATTTTTCATTTCACCAGCATCGAATGTTTATAAAACTTTCACCTCAGGGTGGAAGTTTTTCTTCTCTTTGTTATAATGGATAGTAGGAGAAGATCATGACTAAAATTGCTTTACTTTCAGATATTCATGGAAATACGACAGCTTTGGAAGCTGTCCTAGAGGATAGTCGAAAAGCCAAGGTGAATGAATATTGGCTCTTGGGAGATAGTTTGATGCCTGGAACAGGCAGACGCGCTCTTTTGGAGCTGTTAGAGGAGCTTCCTATTACGGTTAAAGTCCTTGGAAACTGGGAAGATAGTCTTTGGCGCGCCATGAGGGGGATGTTGGATGAGACTAGACCAAGTCATCGCTATCTCATGCGCCAGTGTCAATATATTCTTGAAGAAATCACGCCTCAGGAAATTGAAGCCATGCAGGAAATGCCCATGCAGGTCCATAGAGAAATCGCCGGTTTAAAGATCGGCATTACCCACCACTTACCCGATAAGAATTGGGGTAGGGAATTGATCCACATTGGTGAGCAGAAGGATTTTGATCGCTTGGTGACAAACCCGTCTTGTGATATTGCAGTCTACGGACACATTCACCAGCAGTTTTTTCGCTACGGGACAGGAGGAGAACTGATCATCAATCCTGGCTCGATCGGTCAACCTTTCTTTTTGGGAAAGAATCTTCGCAAGGATCTTCGGGCCATGTATGCCATTCTTGAATTTGATCAAATGGGGCTAAAAGATGTAGATTTTAGACGGGTGGACTATGATGTCCAAAAAGAACTCCAACTTGCTAAAGACCTCCATCTTCCTTATTATCAAGTGTACTATGAAAGTTTGGTCAATGGCATTCATCATACCCACAATCATGAGCTACTTCATGAGATTGAGCAGAGAGAAGGTCATGATCGAGAAATCGATGCTTGGTTAGAAGACTTTTTTCAATAGTGTAACTGTTGACGTTACAACAAAAACTAGTATAATAAGGGTAGTAAGAGTCATCTGTTGACAATCGTCCAATAGATGCCACTTTCAGAACAGGCAGAAAGGAGTAAAGACATGCAAATTTCGAGTCGCTTTACAATCGGGACTCATGTCTTGATCATGATCGCTCTACAAGGGGAAAAAACCAAAGTAACCAGTGATTTTTTGGCAGGAAGTGTCGGTGTGAATCCTGTTATTATTCGAAAGACCTTGTCTCAGTTAAAGAAAGCGGGATTGATCCATGTAGCGCGTGGGACAGGAGGAGCTGAACTCGCTAAAGCAGCCGATGAGATCAGTCTGCTGGATATCTATCAAGCGGTCGAATGCTTAGGTTCGACAGGCCAATTATTTGGTTTCCATGAAAAACCCAATCCAAATTGCCCAATAGGTCACAATATCCACCATGTCTTAGATGGGAAACTCGAAGACATTCAGACTGCTATGGAAAAAGAGATGGCTCAAACCAGCTTAAAAGAAGTCGTAGAAGACGCGCAGAAAAGAATGGACCTCGAATCGGTTTCATAAGAAAAATGAGAGTGGGACAGAAATCGGTCATTCGTTAGAATTCGATTTCGTCGTCCCACCTCCGCACAGTTGAGTAGGGCTGTAAAAGCTGATGAAATCAGCGTAGTAGAGCCCACTCAACCACTGCGTCTTGCTTGACAATCCAAAAACAATTAAGAGGCTAGGACTTTTGTCCCAGCCTCATTTTTTATATTTATTGACGAAACATTCTGTTTGCTGCGACTTGGATCTACAAAAGGATTAGTCAAAGTAAAGCAAGTCTTTGCTGGTTTCTGTAAAGAGTCCAAAGCCGTCTTTTGTGACGTAGCCGCAGTCTTCGATACGGACTCCGACTTTACCTGGAATATAGATCCCTGGTTCGACTGAGAAGCACATGCCTTCTTCAAGTACCAGGTCATTTCCTTCCATGATAGAAGGGAATTCATGCACATCCATACCGATACCGTGTCCAAGGCGGTGGTTGAAGTATTCACCATAGCCAGCTTTTTCGATGACGCTCCGTGCAGCACGGTCAACGTCATGTGCAGTTACACCAGGTTTGATCATATCGATGGCTGCTTGTTGAGCTTCTAACGTCAAGTGGTAGATTTCTTTTTTGAAATCATTCGGTTTTCCAACCGCGACGGTACGGGTCATATCTGATGCATAACCATTGACCATACAGCCAAGGTCAAAGAGCAAGAGAGCATTGTTTTCGACTTTATT
>JAPJPE010000008.1 GCA_030825825.1 Streptococcus sp.
ATCTTAAAAGAGGGTGTCAAAGAACAATTTGAGCGCGAAATTGATATCACGAAAGCCATTAAGGAAGATTTAGAAAATATTATGATGTCTTATATGATGCCTTCAAAATTCCTCTATCGTGATAGCCTGCCATTAACACCAAACGGGAAAATCGACATCAAAGGGTTGATTAGCGAGGTTAACAACCGATGATCGAGTTTTTGAAACAGCTCCCTCATTTAGAACACTATGGAACACCGATCTATTTTATCTACCTCATTCTAGCTTTTTTGCCGATCTTTGTGGGTCTCTTTTTCAAAAAGCGGTTTCCGGTATATGAAGGACTTGTGAGTCTGATCTTTATCATTTTGATGCTGACAGGTTCGAATCTCAAGCAAATTTATGCCTTACTCTTTTATGTAGTCTGGCAAATCTTGATTGTGTATTCCTACAAATTTTATCGTCAGAAAGCGGACAATAAGTGGATTTTCTATCTTCATTCCTTCTTGTCTGTCTTGCCCTTGATCTTTGTTAAGGTAGAGCCAGCGATCAAGAATGGACACCAATCCTTGTTTGGATTTTTAGGGATTTCTTATTTGACCTTCCGGGCTGTCGGAATGATCATCGAAATGCGAGATGGTGTCTTGAAAGAATTCACACTTTGGGAATTCTTACGCTTTATGCTCTTTATGCCGACCTTCTCAAGTGGGCCGATTGATCGTTTCAAGCGTTTTAATGAGGATTATAAAGCCATTCCTGAGCGTGAAGAATTATTGGATATGTTGGAGCAAGCTGTTAAGTATATCATGTATGGCTTCCTTTATAAATTTATCCTAGCTCATATTTTTGGCCACTTATTGTTAGGTCATGTGCAGACCTATGCCTTGTCTCAAGGTGGATTCTTCAATATCGGAACGCTGGGAGTCATGTATGTTTATGGCTTTGACCTCTTCTTTGACTTCGCGGGCTATTCGATGTTTGCTTTAGCAGCTTCCAATCTGATGGGGATTAAAAGTCCAATTAACTTTGATCGTCCCTTTAAATCACGTGACTTAAAGGAATTCTGGAATCGTTGGCATATGAGTTTATCTTTCTGGTTCCGTGATTTTGTCTTTATGCGTCTCGTGATGGTATTGATGCGCAATAAAGTGTTCAAGAGCCGGATCACGACCTCAAATGTTGCCTACATTATTAATATGTTGGTCATGGGCTTCTGGCATGGAGTGACCTGGTACTATATCGCTTATGGGCTCTTCCATGGGCTTGGAATGGTTATCAATGATGCCTGGATTCGAAAGAAAAAATCTATTAATAAAGAAAGAAAAGCAAAAGGATTGGATCCGATACCGGACAATCGTTGGACCAAGGCTTTGGGGATCTTTATCACCTTTAATACAGTGATGCTGTCCTTCCTGATCTTCTCAGGATTCTTGGATCAGCAATGGTTCCCAAAAGTGAAATAAAAGGAGAATAAAAAATGGATGTAAAATCACAAGTAATTGAAATTATTGACGAATTGTTTATGGAAGATGTCTCAGACATGATGGATGAGGATCTCTTTGATGCGGGTGTTCTTGATAGTATGGGAACAGTCGAATTGATTGTGGAATTGGAAAATCGCTTTGGCATCCGTGTTCCTGTATCAGAATTTGGACGCGATGATTGGAACACTGCCAACAAGATCGTAGAAGGTGTAACGGAGCTTCAGAATGCTTAAGCGTTTGTGGCTGATTTTAGGGCCCGTATTTTGCGCGCTCCTCATGGTAGCAGCTTTATTATTCTTTTATCCAATCAATCATAAGCACAACTATACCGAAGAGAAAAAAGCTGCGGTAAGCCTGAATGCAGAAGGATTCAAGAGTCGTACAAAGAAACAAGAAGCACTTTCTGATCCACAGCATCGATTTGTTCCTTATTTCGGCTCAAGTGAATGGTTGCGTTTTGATGTGGTGCATCCAGCAGTTTTGGCTGAAAAATATGACCGTAATTACAGACCCTACTTTTTAGGAGAACGTGGTGCGGCTTCTTTGAACCAGTATTTTGGGATGCAACAGATTTTGCCAGAACTCAAGGACAATACAGCTGTTTATGTAGTTTCTCCGCAATGGTTCACCAAAAAGGGCTATGATTCCTCTGCCTTTCAACAATTCTTTAATAGCGATCAGTTGAATAGCTTTATTGCCAATCACCAACAGGAAGCTGCATCCCAGTATGCCGCGAAACGCCTGTTGCAACAGTATCCAAATGTCGCCTTTCAAAGTGTTGTGACGAACATTTCTCAAGGAAAGAAAATTTCAAGATTTGATCAGTCTTTGAACCAGCTTGTTTCCCATCTTGTTCAGCGCGAAGATGCCTTATTTAGCAATCTCGCTACTCGTACAAACGGGAATTACGATAAGAAGGTCAAAAAACGTCTACAAGATTTGCCAGATCAATTCTCATATGAGAAATTGGAAGAAATTGCAACGGCTGAAGCAAAAGTCAAAACCAATAACAACGACCTTGGAATCAGCAATCATTTTTACAATACTCGTTTAAAAATGAAGTTGAAGAAACTAAAAGGTTTCCAAAAGAACGAATCCTATGTTCAATCTCCAGAGTACAATGACTTGCAGTTGGTTCTAGACCAGTTTGCTAAATCTCGGACCAATGTCATCTTTGTGATTCCTCCAGTCAATGCCAAATGGATGAAATACACAGGCTTGAGCCAAGAAAAGTATGAACAGGCTGTTCAAAAGATTCGTTACCAATTAGAAAGTCAAGGTTTCACTAATATTGCAGACTTTTCTAAAGATGGTGATCAGCCCTACTTTATGGAAGACACGATTCATATGGGATGGAATGGTTGGCTAGCCTTTGATAAAGCGGTCAATCCCTTTGTCACAAAGGCTGAAAAAGCACCAACTTACCATCTAAATGATCGCTTCTTCAGTAAAGATTGGGCCCAATATAAAGGAACACCAGACGAATTTAAATAATGCTTGATCAAAGGGGGCAGGATCGAATCCTGGCTCCTTGATTTGTGAGGAAAGGGACGGAAAGTCACAAGTAAGCAAGATAGTTATCCACAGGCTGTGGGAAACTTACTTGTAAATGGATGAAAACAGGTCCTGATGCTGATGAACCTTCCTCTTTTAAGGGGAAAATAGGTAAAAGTTATCCACATTTCTGTGGATAAGTGATGAAAAACAGTGGATAAGTCAGCTAGCATGTGAAAAGGAGAAGTAGTGTGAAAAAAATTTGGTTTTACGCAATTGTTCAGGGGATTGTTATCTTTTTTATTGTGGGTGGCATGACCTACGCACTTAGGGGAGATTTCTTTTTCCGTTACTTATCCCCTATTTTTGGACTAGCAGCAGCTGTCTTGAGATTTGGGACAGCGACTTTAATGAAGGTGATAGCCCCCAATCTCTACGATGATCCCAAAAAGAAGGAAGAAGTTGGCCACGATAACTAAAGAAGTTGGTAACTGAAAAAGTTGAGCTAAAGGCCACTTTCTGCTGGTCTTTATGGTAAAATAGAAGGAAGAATATTAGTTTGGAGATTAATTAGAAATGAAACGTTCAATGTATGCTGGACGTGTTCGTGAAGAACACATTGGAACTCATATTACTTTGAAAGGATGGGTTAGCCGTCGTCGTGATTTGGGTGGTTTGATCTTTATTGATTTACGCGACCGCGAAGGAATCATGCAATTGGTGATCAATCCAGAAACAGTTAGTGCAGAAGTGATGGCCACAGCTGAAAGCATCCGCAGTGAATATGTTGTAGAAGTGACAGGTCTTGTGGAAGCTCGTGAACAAGCGAATCCGAACTTGCCAACTGGAGCAGTAGAACTTAAGGTAGAGGCTATTACGGTTCTTAATACTGCCAAAACAACGCCATTTGAAATCAAAGACGGAATTGAAGCCAATGATGATACTCGTCTTCGTTACCGCTACTTAGACCTTCGTCGTCCTGAGATGTTGGAAAACCTCAAACTCCGTGCAAAAGTAACTCATTCAATCCGCAATTATTTAGATGAATTAGAGTTTATTGATGTGGAAACACCGTTCCTTTCTAAGTCAACTCCAGAAGGAGCACGTGACTACTTGGTTCCTTCCCGTGTCAACAAAGGCCATTTCTATGCCCTTCCACAAAGTCCTCAGATTACAAAACAATTGTTGATGAATGCTGGATTTGACCGCTATTATCAAATCGTGAAGTGTTTCCGAGATGAGGATTTACGGGGAGACCGTCAACCTGAATTTACACAGGTCGACTTGGAAACCTCTTTCTTGAGTGATCAAGAAATCCAAGATATCACAGAAGGCTTGATTGCACGTGTCATGAAAGAAACCAAGGGAATTGAGGTAACACTCCCATTCCCACGGATGAATTATGATGATGCCATGTCCTTGTATGGTTCAGATAAACCAGATACACGTTTTGAAATGTTGCTCCAAGACTTGACAGAGCTTGTCAAGGGTGTAGACTTCAAAGTCTTCTCAGAAGCTCCGGCAGTTAAGGCGATTGTCGTAAAAGGGGCAGCAGATCATTACTCTCGTAAAGACATCGATAAATTGACAGAAGTTGCGAAGCAATACGGTGCAAAAGGTCTTGCTTGGGTAAAATATGCTGAAGGTGCTTTGAACGGTCCTGTTGCGAAGTTCTTGACAGACTTGACAAGTGACTTGACAGCTGCTTTACAATTAGAAGACAAAGATCTAGTCCTCTTTGTAGCAGATACTCTTGAAGTAGCCAATGCAACGCTTGGTGCTTTGCGTGTTCGTCTTGCGAAAGAGCTTGACTTGATTGACAACAATCAATACAACTTCCTTTGGGTAGTGGATTGGCCAATGTTTGAGTGGTCTGAAGAAGAAGGCCGTTATATGTCTGCTCACCATCCATTTACACTCCCACAAGCTGAAACAGAGCATGAATTGGAAGGCGATCTTTCAAAAGTTCGAGCGATTGCCTATGATATCGTCTTAAATGGCTATGAATTAGGTGGAGGAAGCCTACGGATTAATCATAAAGATTTACAAGAACGGATGTTTAAGGCGCTTGGATTTACAAAAGAAGCTGCTAATGAACAATTTGGTTTCTTGTTAGAAGCAATGGATTATGGTTTCCCACCACATGGAGGATTGGCGATTGGATTAGACCGCTTCGTGATGCTTCTTGCAGGGGAAGATAATATTCGGGAAGTCATTGCCTTTCCTAAGAATAACAAGGCGACAGATCCAATGACACAAGCTCCTTCTGTCGTTTCTGAAAAGCAATTGGATGAGTTAAATCTTCAAGTAGAAGTAGCAGAGCAAGAATAGGACAAGAGAGAAAAGGGAAAGTCTAGGAATCAGTTGCTCTAAAATTTTCCTTTTCTTCTAATCGATGGATTGAAAATGAAAAAAACTCGCTTTCATAAGCTATTTCGCTATCATGTGCGACGACTAGCTTATAACATTAAATTATTGCGC
Organism: Streptococcus sp.; assembly: GCA_030825825.1. Classification (GTDB taxonomy): domain Bacteria; phylum Bacillota; class Bacilli; order Lactobacillales; family Streptococcaceae; genus Streptococcus. Next base: position 5,439 of record JAPJPE010000008.1, read on the forward strand.
GTGCTGAAGAGCATCTCCCGTGAGAAATACGATGAAAAAGTGTCAGCTTCCTTGCTGTATGGTTTTCTATCAGCGATTGCCGTCAACTTCTTCTTTCAACCAGGACATGTATACTCCAGCGGTGCAACAGGGCTAGCTCAGATTTTATCTGTTCTGAGCCAACGCTTTATTGGCTTTACGATTCCCGTTTCCTTGACCTTTTATGCCATCAATATCCCTTTGATGATTGTGGCTTGGTATCAAATTGGCCATAAATTTACCATCTTTACCTTTATTACGGTTTCGATGAGTTCCCTCTTTATTCAGTTCGTGCCAGTGATTACGTTGACCAACGATCCGATCATGAATGCCCTATTTGGTGGGGTTGTCATGGGAACAGGGATTGGTTTTGCTCTTCGGAACAATATTTCTAGTGGAGGAACGGATATTGTCAGTTTGACGATTCGAAAACGGACAGGAAAGAATGTCGGCAGTATCTCCTTTTTGGTCAATGGGACCATTATGTTGATCGCTGGTCTGACCTTTGGTTGGAAGTATGCTCTTTACTCTATGATTACCATCTTCGTATCGAGTCGAGTAACGGATGCTGTCTTTACCAAGCAAAAACGGATGCAGGCAATGATCGTAACGAGCCAGCCGGATGCCATTATTGAAAAGATTCATAAAAAATTGCATCGTGGAGCAACCATTATCCACAATGCAGAAGGAACCTATAACCATCAGGAAAAAGCGGTTCTGCTGACAGTTATTACGCGTGCAGAGTTTAATGAATTCAAATATATTATGAAAAAAGCTGATCCTCAGGCTTTTATCACCATTTCAGAAAACGTTCATATCATTGGACGCTTTGTGGAAACAGAAGAATAAAAATAAAGGTCACCACATTGTGGTGACCTTTATTTTGTTGATTCAGTTTCGTGGAGAAGGAGCCAACTATGGGCAGGAATAGAAAGTTCCTTTCCTTTAGGAATAGGCGCTTGGAGGTTGGCATGAGGATAGGCAAATAACAGCTGGCTATCGCTCGGATGTTGATAGGTCTTTTCTTGATCACCGATATTGACGAGAATCGTTATTTTTTCACGATCTTTCTCAATCGTGTAGATCAAATGATGATCAGACAACCATTTGACATCACAGTAGTCGCGAATCTCTTGCCCTTTTTTCAAACGAAGGAGTGGCTGTGATTTCCGATAAGCAATCAATTCTTCAAGAAAAGCAATTTCTTCTTGGCATTTTGAAAGGGATGTCCAGTCCAATTGGTTGAGACTATCTGGCAAGTTATAGGTGTTGTCTTCGAGCCCTTTTGTGCGGTAAAATTCTTGACCAGCATGGATAAAAGGTACACCTTGGGATAATAATACCAAATGAAGAGCGAGGCGTGAGAGAGCTTTTCGCTCCTCTAGACGAATCTCTTCTTTTTCAAGTTGGAAATAATCAAAAACAGTTGCATTGTCATGGCATTCGACGTACTGAATGGCTTGTTGAGGTTGGATGAAATGAGCAGGTCCTACTTTCCCGACATTTGCTGTTAGGATATTAGAAAAATCATTGGCTGGATGTTGACTATCACGACGGTGATCGGCTAAGAGTGTTCTCTTGACCGTATCCCGGAAATTATCACTGAAAAAGCCAAAATCTGGTAATCGTTTTGAGTTGTACTGGTGAGCGAGCTGGTCTTCAGAGAGGCCTGTATCCATCTTCCACCCTTCGCCATAGAGATAGACTTTAGGATAGATTTCACGGAGCTCCTCTGCAATCTCTGTCATGGTTTGAATGTCTAAGATTCCCATCAAGTCAAAGCGAAAACCATCAAAGCCGTAGAGGGAAACCCATTGCTTGAGGGATTGCTTGATATAGTGTCTTACCATGGAACGTTCACTTGCGACATCATTCCCACAGAAGGTTCCATTGGTCCGCTCTCCTTCTGCATTATAGCGGTAGAAATAACCGGGTACGATTTGTTCAAATGCATACTCATCGGCCTGGTAGACGTGATTGTAGACCACATCCATGATAACACTAAGATTAGATTGGTGATAGGTTGCAATAGCATCTTGGAGTTCCCAAATCCGTGCATAAGGATCGTTGGGGTCACTGGCATAACTACCTTCTGGAACATTGTATTGGACAGGATCATAACCCCAGTTGTAGGCTTTCCATTGATTCTCTTCATCAACACTACCGAAATCATAGACAGGAAGTAACTGTACATGGGTAATGCCAAGTTTTTGAAGGTAATCAAATCCAAGGATCTGACCATTGAGTTGAGGCGATTCTGTCAACCCTTTAAACTTACCAGGGTGTTTAAAGCCGGCCTCTTTTTGGACAGAGAAGTCCCGAACGCTCATCTCGTAGATGATTGCTTCTGTCGGGTCTAATTGACGAGCAGCACGTGTGATAGGACGTGTAATCTTCTTCCGGTCGATGACCAAGCTGTCTCCAGAGTTGGCCAAAGAGGATAGAGCATAGGGATCGTGAATCCGACGTTCTAGGCCATTGACACGAAATTCATAGTGGTAGGCAGCTCCTTCCCAATCCCCTTTGAGCAAGAGTTTCCAGACACCGTTTTCTGTACGTGTCATCGGATAGATCTGATCTTCGATATGGAGACTCACATCTTGCGAAATCGGTGCCCAGAATTTAAATTGCGTCTGATTTGGTGTGTAAAAACTTCCTAAATCTTCTCCAGTATAGGTGAAGGTTTGATCGAAAATGGGTTTGCGAACGATGTTTCGATAGTGGAGTATAGAAGAATTTCCAGTAGCATCGTAGATGGTGTACTCTTCTCCGAGTTCAAGTGGAATAGGGCTTAAGAAATAGTCTCCTGTGTCAGTCGCTGCACTTGACGTTTTGACAGGGATTAAGGCAAGATGACCTTGGTTCGTTTTCAAATAAAAAGGAAGGATATGCTCCTCTCCCTTTTGGATACGAATGAGGTCTTGGTCATCTAAATAAGCAGTAAATGTAGACATAAAGACTCCTAAAGTTTCGTAATGGTATGGTCAATCAATTGACGGTAGCAAACGGTTTTTCCTTCTTTGTGATCCTTGATAATTTGTAGAATTGTCCGAACAGACTCACGTCCGAGTTCCACTGCATTGATGTCAATATAGGCTTCAATATCGAGTCGTGGCTTAATCGAATCAAAGGAAATAATCGGGATTGTCAGCTGATGTTCTAATAGGTATTGGCGCACCCCTTCAGCAACGAGAATATCGGTTGTCATGATGGCATCTAACTCTGCTAGGGGAAGGCTCTCCATCATTTGATAAGAATTGTCTTCCAACATAAAACCAAATGAGAAATGAACCAGTTTTTCATCGAGAGGAATCCCTGCTTTTTGGAGGGCTTCTTTATAACCTTCGTAGCGGTCTTGAGATACGAACAGTTCTTTGTTTCCCCCGATAAAAGCAATTTTTCGGTAGTTTTGTTGAATGAAATAATCCGTCGCATCAAATGCAGCCTTGATATTATCATTATCCACTAGCGATACAAAAGGTGAAGCTGCCTTTCCGAGAATGAGGAAGGGGAACTTGTCTTTGATCGCAAATTCAACGAGGGGATCATTCGGGTTGGAATAAAGGAAAATCAAACCATCTACACGATTTCCGTAGATGAGTTGTTTGAGATTATCGAGCCGCCGTTCTTCATTTTGCCCCGTACAGATTTGGATGGCATAATCATTGTCTGACGCGATCTGGGTAATCCCTCTTAAAACAGTTGGGAAGAAAGGATTCTGGTAGAAGACGTCACTGTCGATTGGTAGGACCAAAGCAATGACTTGACTAGATTGGCTGACAAGGCTGCGAGCATTAAGATTGGGATGGTAGTCCAATTCGACCATGGCCTCACGGACACGTTTTTTTGTTTCATCACTAATCGTGGATTTGTTTTGGATGACGCGCGTGACAGTTGAAGGCGCGACGCCAGCGAGTTTCGCCACATCTTTGATGGTAACACGCATGAGAAAACCTCCTAGCGGTGATAGTCTGGATCACGGAAGTGGGTCTTATAAAATACCATAGCAAGATAGAGTACAAATAAGACATTTTGGATCATGATCGTCGTAGTAAATACTTGATGGAATAGTAAACTGATGAGGACACTTAGTAAAATAGGGAGTCCCAAGCAATTCAGAATACAATTGAAACATTCCTTGAAAGTTTGTAGTGAAAAGAGTCGAGATTTTCGTGTCAAGTAGAGGAAGAAAGATGCCCCTACGATGAGAATCAAATAATTGACTGTCGATAAGAAGCCAGAGAAAATCACGAGAAAGAGACTGACAGGGAGTCGATTTTCACGGAACCAATCGCTAGAGATAGCTTGAGTGAAGCTTTTTTTATCCCGGAGGCTCTCCTGATTGATAGCCTGGTATGAGACGGTAGCGAGTTCTTTATTTTCTTTTGAGATAATCAATTGTTTGCGATCAAAATGGAGTGTTAACTCCTTGCCTTCACTAGCCTTTGCCTCTTGGCCTAAGATAACCTGTCCTTTTGAAGTCTTGTGTACAGGGTTAGTCCCTGTATAGGTGAGCTCTTGGTCTTTGATCACGACGTGTTCTTGGATATCTTTCATAACGTCTGTTGATAAAGGATCAAACACATCGCTGACAAAGGTTGTCAAAGGATAGGTTTTGAGTTGAGCATTTTGCAGAGCCACAGGTAATAGTGTGATAGAGATTAGAAAGAAAGAAGTAAAAATCATTTGGAACCAGCTCAGTTTTTTGCGGTTTGCAAAAGAAGAGCGAAAATTGAAGATACTTGCGAAATAATTAAAAGGATAGGGCATAAGATGACCTTTCTAAACATAAGAGTATCAGAAATGCAAAGAGAAATCTCTTTGATTGATTTTATTCTTAACGAAGGGTAGTAAAGCATCCACCATACTACCCTTAACTTAAAAATAAAATGTGCTTGAAATAAGATTCTATTTTATCCTTTATCTCCACCAGCTGTCAAGCCTGAAACAAAGTTCTTTTGTAGGAAGAAGAATAAGATACAGATTGGAACCGCGATCAAAATAGCACCGGCTGCAAAGAAGGCGATTTTTTGATTTTTTTGGTCACTGATAAAGGTTTGAAGACCAACGGCTACCGTAAAGTTCACTTCGTCACGAAGCAAGAATTTAGACAAGATATAGTCTCCGAAAGGCCCCATGAAAGCCCAAAGTGCTTGAACGGCAATCATTGGACGAACAAGAGGAAGGACGATTTGCCAGAAGCGACGGAAGTGTCCAGCTCCATCCAATTTCGCAGATTCATCGAGGGAAATTGGAACAGTATCGAAGTATCCCTTCATCAACCAGGCATTCATTGGAATACCACCACCAACATAAAGGAAGATCAAGAACCAAGGTTGGTTCAAGGCATTCAGCATCAAAGCCATAACGAAGAAGGCTGTGAGGGCTGCCATGGTTGGGACCATTTGAATAATCAAGAAGAAGACCAAACTTTGTTTACGCGCCAAGAAATTGTAACGGCTGTATGCGTAACCTGCGAAGGTAACGATACTTGTTTGTACAATCATGGTGATAATGGCGATAACCAAGGTGTTCATATACCAAGTGCCATAATGAGTTTCAGAGAAAAGTTTTGAGAAGTTATCAAAACTAAGATTGCCACTAAAATCAAGTGTAAAGGCACTGACATTCCCTGATTTGAAGGCTGATAGAACCGTAATCAACAATGGATAAATGATAACGATTGAAAGAACCACCATGTACAGGTAAGTCAAGAAATGATTGAGGCGGCGTTTAAATTGAACTGAATTTTTCATTTTATACATCCTCCATATCAAATGCATGTAGTTTCTTGAAGGCAATCATAGAAATTGAGATTACAATCACAGAGACAATCAAGGTAACTGCAGCAGCCATTGAATATTGAGGCGTTGAGTTCGATGTTGTCAATTTATAGATCCAAGAGATCAAGATATCTGTAGATCCAGCGTTTCCTCCGACAGAACCAGGTCCCCCATCGTTAAACAAGTAAATGATGGAGAAGTTGTTAAAGTTGAAGGTGTATTGACTGATCAAGGTTGGTGCTGCAACCGCAAGGATCATTGGGAAAGTGATGTTGCGGAATTTTTGCCAACCGTTGGCACCATCAATATAAGCAGCTTCGTAAAGATCGTTTGGAATAGATTGAAGAATCCCTAAAGTCAAGACGTAGAGGTAAGGGAAACCGAGCCAACCTTGCATCATAATCAAAGCGATTTTTGTCCAAGTAGGATCAGTCTTCCAAGGAATCAAGACCCCATCTAAGAATGGGAAGATCTTTGCAAATAATGGGATAACTTGCGCATTGATGGCCCCGACACTATCATTAAACATATTTGAGAAAGTTAGGATCGTGATGAAGGCTGGAACAGCCCAAGGAAGCAAGAAGATAACCCCAAAGATCCGTTTTCCTTTTACGAATGGTTGGTTGGCAACAATAGCGGTCAAGATACCGAGTACGATTTGAAGAGTAGAAGCTGCGAGGGCCCAAATAAAGGTCCAACCAAGAACAGATGTGAAGGCTGAGCGGAAGGTACTCAAGGTCCACATATTAGTGAAGTTTTGGAACCCGATCCAATCAAGCAAGGCTGTTGGAGCGGTATGTTTGAAGTCGTAGTTGGTAAAGGCGATCATCAAAGTTACTAAAACTGGGAAGATAATCGCAAATGTCATAGCAATGTATGAAGGAATGATCAATAAATATGGGAAGCCATTTTCATAGATGGCTTGAACCATTTCTTTTCCAGTTTTTGGAACAGCAATGCCATTGTTGATACGTTTTGCAACGGTTCCAGCATCCTTAATATTTAAGGCATAAAATAGGAAGTAAACAATGGTAATGATCAAGTGGAAGGCGCCACGAATCAAGATAAAGAGAGAATTATCTTGTCCACGGACGGTTCCAAGTGTAACCAATTTCGCTAATTCTCCAACTCCGATTCCTAGGAAATAGGCGAGAAAGAGAACAGTTACGGCAAGAAAAATATAGCCTTTGGTTTTTTGTTTGTTATAAATTTGCCCAAGACCCGGGATCAAAGAGAGCCACATAGCCTTTTTAGGGTTTTGTTCTGTAGTCATTCAAATCTCCTTATAATGTCCTTGCTAGAAAGCAAGAAGACAAGTCAGACAGTAAGTTGTGCTTGAAAATTGAACATAAGAGGTTGGGACCTTGTCTCCAACCTCTTACTCACACCTAAAAACTGTCTTATTTGCTACCGAATTTTTGTTCGATGGTTTCTTTAATCAATTTCACTGCATCGTCAGCAGATGCTTTTGCAGATTTTTTACCACTTACAGCATCGAAAAGCATAGTAGCAGCTGGATCCCAAACAGCACTCATTTCTGAGATATTTGGCATTGGTTGAGCGTTCTTGAATTGATCAACAACGGCAGTTGTCAATTCATCGTTTTTGCTAACCGCATATTTACGAGCTTCGGTGTTGGCAGGAACTTCATTGGTCTTGTCAAACAAAGCTTTTTGTTGATCAGTACTTGTCAAGAAGTCAATGAATTTTTGAGCGCCATCAAGGTTTTTCGCACCTGCAGGGATAACCCAAGCTTTACCACCACCAAAGGCAGAGTATTGTTTTCCGTTTGGAAGAGTTGGAATCGTTGCGACACCGTAGTTTACTTTAGCTTCTTTCAATGAAGCAGCTTTCCAAGGACCATCGATGATAGCAGCTGTTTTACCTTCTTGGAATTGTGTTTGGATGAAGTTAGCAGCACCTTTTGTATCTTGCAAACCTTTTGGCCATTTAGCATACCAAGTTTTTGCATATTCGATACCATCGATAGAACCTTGGTTGTTCAATCCAATATCTTTAGGATCTGTACCGTCTTTACCAAACACATAACCGCCGTTACCTGAAAGTAAACCGTAAGTGTAGTAGAAGTTTGTCCAGTCAGCTAAGAAGGCAGTTGTTTTACCAGGTTCGCTAGCGAAGTCGTACTTGCTATCTTTTGCAAGATTTTCAAGATCACCAAATGTTTTTGGAGCTTCGCTTAAAAGATCTTTGTTATAGTAGAGAACCAATGTTTCGATGACAGCAGGTGCACCGTAAACTTTACCACCGTTTGTTACAAGAGCTTCAGTTGTTTTATCTGTATGGCTATCTTTGTTTAATGTCACTTCAGCCAATTGACCATCGCTACCAAGACCACCTACACGGTCGTATGGAGCCATCATTACGTCTGGAGCTTTTTTAGATTGGTTATCAAGAGAAAGGTTATCCAATCCACCAAGAGCATCACCAGTCTTGATGTTAACTTTTACGCCATTTTCTTTTTCAAAAGCTTTTGCAGCTTCTTCAACATAAGATTTGTAGCCTTTGTCTACATAGACGTTGATTTCTTTACTTGCCTCAGAAGAACCTGATGAGCTATTGCTACAAGCAGCAAGTAAGAAGCCGGCAAAACCAACTGTACCAAGTACAGCAGCACTACGTAAAATTGTACGTTTCATGATTTATTCCTCCTAAAGAATAAAAAAAGATAATAATTAGAAACCGTTTTAGACAAACGTTTTCCTAAAACGTCTTAAGTATATCACAAGGCGAAAACGTTTGCAAGTGATTTTGAGAAAATTTTTTAAAAATATTTTAATTCTAAACTTTCTTCTATAAAAACCGCTAATTCATTGACATTGCTAATAATAAATACTAAACTAGTGATAAGGGGCTTTTTTAAAAAAGATATAAAGTTTTTTAAGAAACCCCTTGCAGAAAATATGGAAAAAGTTTATAATGACATGGTACGCAAACGTTTTCGCAAAAATTGCGTAAACTGAGTTGCGCCTGTTCGATTTTAACAAAGAGTAGAGCCGCTTGAGAGCTGGATACGACTCTGCAACGATACCCATACCGTGCACCGAATCGCAGGCTTCAAAGAAATAAAAAGAGGTGGTAACCCATGAAAAAACGTCAAAGTGGTGTTTTGATGCACATTTCTTCCCTTCCTGGACAATACGGAATCGGATCATTCGGACAATCAGCATATGATTTTGTTGATTTCCTCGTTCGGACCAAGCAACGTTACTGGCAAATCTTGCCGCTTGGTACAACCAGTTATGGAGATTCTCCATACCAATCTTTCTCAGCTTTTGCTGGGAACACTCATTTTATTGATTTCGATCTTTTGATCGAACAAGGTTTGTTAACAGAAGCAGACCTTAAAGGAGTGGACTTTGGTCAAGATCCTACTCAAGTGGATTATGCAAAGGTTTTCGAACAACGTCGTCCCTTGCTTGAAAAAGCAGTTGCGAATTTCTTAAAATCAAGTGATCAAAAAGAATTCCAAGAATTTTGTGAAGCCAATGCTTCTTGGTTGGAGCTCTTCGCAGAATACATGGCTATTAAAGAACACTTTGATTTGAAAGCTTGGACAGAGTGGCCAGATGCAGCTATTCGTGCGCGTGAGCCAAAAGCTTTGGCTAAATACCGTGAAGAATTGGCTGATAAATTGACTTACCATCGTGTGACTCAATTCTTCTTCTTCCAACAATGGTTGGCCTTGAAAGCTTATGCCAACGACCACCACATTGAAATTGTGGGAGATATGCCAATCTATGTAGCAGAAGATTCAAGCGACATGTGGGCTAATCCTCATCTCTTCAAAACAGATGAAAACGGAAAAGCAACTTGCATTGCAGGATGCCCGCCAGATGAGTTCTCAGCAACTGGTCAACTTTGGGGGAACCCAATCTATGACTGGGAAGCAATGGACAAAGATGGCTACCAATGGTGGATTGAACGCTTGCGTGAAAGCTTCAAGATCTATGACATCGTTCGGATCGACCACTTCCGTGGTTTCGAATCATACTGGGAAATCCCAGCTGGTTCTGAAACTGCCGCACCTGGTAAATGGGTCAAAGGTCCTGGCTACAAACTCTTTGCAGCAGTGAAGGAAGAACTCGGTGATTTGAACATCATCGCAGAGGACCTTGGCTTTATGACGGATGAAGTCATTGAGCTTCGCGAACGTACTGGCTTCCCAGGAATGAAGATTCTTCAATTCGCCTTCAATCCTGACGATGAAAGTATCGATAGCCCTCACTTGGCACCAAACAACTCTGTGATGTACACTGGAACACATGATAACAACACAGTTCTTGGATGGTACCGCAATGAAATCGACGATCCAACTCGTGAGTACCTTGCTCGTTATACCAACCGGAAAGAGTATGAATCTGTACCACATGCTATGCTTCGTACCGTCTTTGCTTCTGTCAGCTTCATGGCGATTGCTACGATGCAAGACTTGCTTGAGTTGGATGGTTCAGCTCGGATGAACTTCCCATCTACTCTTGGTGGTAACTGGTCATGGCGAATGACAGCGGATCAATTGACTCCAGCTGTCGAGCAAGAATTGCTTGATTTCACAACGATCTATCGTCGTGAAAACAAAGACTTGAAAAAAGAAGTTAAGAAAGCAGAAAAATAATCTTTCCCTATTAAAATTGTTGAAACAAAGGAGACTTTAAAACATGGAATCATTACAAAAATATGTGATTGATCATCACCAAAAAACAATTGCAGAATGTTCAAATGAAGAATTGTACATTGCTTTGCTTAATTACACCAAGCAAGCAAGCGCTCAAAAGAAATTAAATACTGGTAAGAAAAAAGTTTACTATATCTCAGCTGAGTTCTTGATCGGTAAACTCTTGTCTAACAACTTGATCAACTTGGGTCTTTACGACGATGTTAAAAAAGAATTGTCAGATGCTGGTAAAGACTTGATCGAAGTCGAAGAAGTGGAATTGGAACCATCACTTGGTAACGGTGGTTTGGGACGTTTGGCAGCCTGCTTTATCGACTCTATCTCAAGCCTTGGTTTGACAGGGGATGGGGTTGGTTTGAATTACCACTTTGGTTTGTTCCAACAAGTTCTTAAAAACAACCAACAAGAAACGATTCCAAATGCGTGGTTGACTGACCAAAGCTGGCTCGTTCGTTCAAGCCGTAGCTACCAAGTGCCATTTGCACACTTCACATTGACTTCTACCCTTTATGATATCGATGTCCCTGGTTACAAGATTGATACCAAGAACCGTTTGCGTTTGTTCGACTTGGATTCAGTTGATTCATCTATTATTGAAGATGGTATTAACTTTGACAAGACAGATATCGCTCGCAACTTGACCCTCTTCTTGTACCCAGATGATAGTAACCGTCAAGGGGAATTGCTCCGTATCTTCCAACAATACTTCATGGTATCAAACGGTGCACAATTGATCATCGACGAAGCCATCGAAAAAGGAAGCAACTTGCATGACCTTGCTGACTATGCTGTTGTACAAATCAACGATACTCACCCATCAATGGTCATCCCTGAATTGATCCGTCTTTTGACAGAACGTGGTATTGGAATGGATGAAGCCATCTCTATCGTTCGTAGCATGACGGCTTACACTAACCACACAATCCTTGCAGAAGCCCTTGAAAAATGGCCACTTGAATTCTTGCAAGAAGTGGTTCCTCACTTGGTTCCAATCATTGAAGAATTGGACCGCCGTGTTCGTGCTGAATACAAAGATCCAGCTGTTCAAATCATCGATGAGAATGATCGCGTACACATGGCACACATGGATATCCACTATGGATTTAGCGTAAACGGGGTAGCGGCACTTCACACAGAAATCTTGAAGAATTCTGAGTTGAAAGCCTTCTACGATATTTACCCTGAAAAATTCAACAACAAAACAAACGGTATCACATTCCGTCGTTGGCTTATGCATGCTAACCCAACCTTGTCACATTACTTGGATGATATCCTCGGACGTGACTGGCACCATGACGCATCTAAATTGGAAGACCTTCTTTCTTATGAAGATAAAGATGCAGTCAAAGCAAAATTGGAAAACATCAAGTCTCACAACAAACGCAAATTGGCTCGTTTCTTGAAAGACCATCAAGGTGTGGAAATCAATCCAAATTCTATCTTTGATACCCAAATCAAACGTCTTCACGAATACAAACGTCAACAAATGAACGCTTTGTATGTGATCCATAAATACTTGGACATCAAAGATGGAAATATCCCTGCTCGTCCAATCACTGTTCTCTTTGGTGGTAAAGCAGCTCCTGCCTACACCATTGCACAAGATATCATCCACTTGATCCTTTGCTTGTCTGAAGTGATTGCAAACGATCCAGCAGTAGCTCCACACTTGCAAGTTGTTATGGTAGAAAACTACAACGTAACTGCTGCAAGCTACTTGATCCCAGCTAGCGATATTTCTGAGCAAATCTCTCTTGCTTCGAAAGAAGCTTCAGGTACTGGTAACATGAAATTCATGTTGAATGGTGCATTGACACTTGGTACGATGGATGGAGCCAACGTGGAAATCGCTGAATTGGTTGGACGTGACAACATCTACATCTTCGGTGAAGATTCAGAAACTGTTATCGATCTTTATGCCAAATCAGCATACAAATCAGCAGATTTCTATGAACGTGAAGCCATCAAACCATTGGTAGACTTCATCGTCAGCGATGCCGTTCTTGCAGTTGGGAACAAAGAACGTTTGACTCGTCTTCACAATGAATTGATCAACAAAGACTGGTTCATGACTCTTCTTGACTTGGAAGACTATATTGTAACCAAAGAACGTATGTTGGCTGACTACGAAGACCGTGATGCATGGTTGGATCAAGTCATCGTTAACATTGCGAAAGCAGGATTCTTCTCATCTGACCGTACGATCGCTCAGTACAACGAAGACATCTGGCATTTAAACTAATCAGCTGATATTAGACCAAGGTTCTTAGAACCCTGGTCTTTTTCATTTCTTTTTATTTGGGAAGAAAAAGGAAGGAATTTAAAGAATGGACACTTCTGTAAACAGTGTTGTTTTTTTGAATTTTTCCGATCCAGTGGGGAAAATATTACATAATTTTTTGTTTTGTAGGTCAAATCTAATCTATTGGTATAAAAAAATACTTCCCCTTAAAAAGCCTTTCGGTGAAATTTATAAAAAGAGAAAGTGGCTTGAAAACCTTTGAAAATAAAGGTTTTTTCAAGTCTATTTATATATATTTTCAACCAAAAGATGGGGAAGGGTCTGAAGGTTTGGAAGTTCAAGTTGTTATATATTTAAAGTAAAATAAAAAATTAAATTAACAAATATTTAAAAATGGTTGATTGTGCTACAATATTATTAACTGGTAGTAGCATATTTTTGCCTCTACAGTGAGATTTTTTTAAACAAAAAGGAGAGTTTTGAAAATGAAAAGCTATCGTGAACATGTTTCGAAGCAAGAAAAATTTTCAATTCGTAAGTTATCGGTCGGTGTTGTTTCATTGGCTATCGCTGGATTGGCTACTGTTAATACCTACGGAGCAGAAGTGAAAGCAGATGAGGCAACAGCGCCTGCAACTGAAGCGACTACTACGGATACAGCAACAAGCGATGCAGCTGTTGCAACAAGTTCTAAGTTGACATCTACAACTGTGATAGAAGGAAATAAAACAGTTACGACTACTTATGTAGAATCGCCAGAACTTGAAAAAGCCAAAGCTGATGCAGCTACAGAAGGTGTGACCGTTACAGAAGAAGCTGAAAAAGTCCAACCATCTATCGCAGCAGCAGAAGCAGATAACAAAGCCCAAACAGCTGAAATCAACACAGTCGTTGAAAACTACAAAAAGGCCAAAGCTGAGTATGAAGCAAAATTAGCTGAACAAAAGCAAGTAGAAGCTGAAAATGCTAAAGCAAAGGCTGACTACGATCAAGCTAATACAAAATACCAGAATGATTTATTAGCATATCAGACTCAAAAGGCTGAATATGAAAAAGCTAAAGCTTCTTATGAAGAATCCCAAAAAGCATATGAAGAAGCTTTAGCAGCATATAAAGCAGCTTCTACTTCAACTTCAAGTAAAGACTCTGATGCCTATAAACTAGTTAAGGAGCAATACGAAGCTGCAAAAGCAACTTATGAAACTAGTAAAGCTAAATACGAAACAGATGCAGCAAAATATGCTGATAATGAGTTGAGTTTTGCGGATGCAACAGCGTCGTACAATACTGCAAAAACTTCTTATGACGCAGCACTTGCCCAGTATAATGAAGCTAAAGTTCAATATGATAAGGAATTAGAATCATACGAATCTAAAAAAGCAGAGTTTGAAAAAAATAAACTTGCTCAAGCAGCTGCTGAGAAAAAATTCGATCAACAAACTAAAGAATATACTACAGCTGAAAAACAATACCAACAAGATCTAGCAGCATATAATGAAGCTAAGACAGCATACGAAACTGCTCTAGAGGCTTATAACGCTGCGACATCTACTGGTGGGACAGATTCGGCGGAATATGCTGCGCTGAAAGCTAAATATGAAGCAGATAAATCAGCATATGAAACTGCAAAAGCAAAATATGATGTAGATGCTGAAAATTATAATGATAAGAAAACATCATATGAAACAGCCAAGGCTAGTTATGATTCAACTAAAACAGCATACGATGTTGCAAAATCAAGTTATGATGTTGCAAAAGCTCAGTATGATTCAGAAGTGGCAAAATATAACAAAGCTACAGAAGAATATAATAAAGCTGTCTCAGATTATCAAACAGCACAAGAACAATATGCAAAAGATAAATTAGCATATGATTCAGCTGCAACTTCTTATGGTAAAGCAAAAGATGAATACGATACAGTAGTAAACAAATTTAAAAAATTCAAAGAAGAAATTAAAGCAATCTACAAAGATGCAAAAGTTGATATTGTAGAAAGTGATACGATTGTAGAAGATGAAGAAAAAGAAGTAGAAAAAGACAAAGACGGAAAACCTACTAAGGAACTTACTGACAAAGCTAAAGATTTAACAGCTGCAAAAAACTTATATAAAAATAATAAATCTCAGTATGAGGAAGATAAGAAAGCATTTGAGGAAGCAAAAGCTAAGTACGCTTCAAACGAAATTGAGTTTGTGGCTGTAAAAGCAGCATACGATAAAGCAAAATCAAGTTATGATGCTGTGAATGAACAATATGCAAAACTTTATCAAGCGAAACTTGCAAGTTTTGAAACAGCTTTGGCTCAATACAAAGATGCTAAAGAAGCGTATGAAAAATATATGAATGACAATGGTTTCCAAGAACTGAAAGATGTTGAAACTGCTCAAGATTTGACCTTCCAACGTGAAGACGGTGCAACTCATACTATCGACGGCATCAGTACTTACCTCACTCGAGATGCTCAAAAACGCTTGAATACAAGCAATGTGCACCAATATGATTCCAATAAATTGGAAGCTTCAGATATTGTGGCGACTAGTCCTTGGGCCAATAATGAAACTGAGTACATTCAAGTGAAAGAAGGCGATAAATTTGTCGTTACTTATGATAACTTGAATCAGTCCAGCATGCGTGAAAATACGGATATGCATCCAATCAAACGTGTGATTTACCGTTATGAGATTTTAAGTCTTCCATCAAATGATGGCAAAGGGATTGCAGCAGTCAACG
>JAPJPE010000009.1:0-17857 GCA_030825825.1 Streptococcus sp.
AGATCCAAAACTAAGTCATGGAACTTCTTCGAAGTTCGCTGACGTCCGTACTCACTTAAGGAAAGTTTCTAAGAGGAGTTTATCTCCAATCAAAAAGGAACCCGGAGGTTCCTTTTGTGTTATTTTCGATACATCTTGACCTGAAGGTAAAGATCGTTATAGACTCCAAGCAATTTCTTGCCTAATTGTTGATAGACTTCCAAATGGTCCAGTGTTTCATCGCTTGGATAGAAGGCTTGATCATTTTGGATTTCTTTTGGCAACATAGCTTTGGCTTTTTTATTTGGCGTTGAGTAGCCGACATAAAGAGCATTTTTCAACGCATTTTTAGGACGAAGCATGAAGTTAATAAAGGCATATGCTGCTTCTTTATTTTTCACGGTTTTTGGAATGACAATGTTATCAAACCAAAGGTTGCTAGCTTCCGTTGGGACGACATAGCGAAGATCCTTATTGGCATCCAGCATTTGGCTAGCTTCTCCTGAGAAGGTAACCCCAATAGCTGCATTGTTTTGGATCATATAGCCTTTCATCTCATCGGCCACCAAAGCTTTGATGTTTGGCGTTAAGGTGTAGAGTTTATCCACTGCCTCTTGCAATTTCTTGGGATCCTTTTCATTGAGGCTATAGCCCAAGGTATTGAGACCAATTCCCATCACCTCACGCGCCCCATCGTACATCATGATGTCATTTTTGTACTCTTCACGCCAGAGATCAGACCAATGTTTTGGAGCTTCTTTGACCATCTTGGTATTGTAGACGATTCCCAGGGTACCCCAGAAATAAGGAACGGAATATTGGTTGCCCGGATCAAACGATTGGTTCAACAGTTTTGGATCAATATTTTCCATCCCTTTGATCTTGGATTGATCCAATTTTTCAACCAAATGCTCATCCATCATCTTGGCAATCATGTATTCACTCGGAATGGCAATATCGTAGGTCGTGCCCCCCTGCTTGATCTTAGTATACATGGCTTCGTTGGAATCAAAGGTATCATATTGCACCTGAATCCCTGTCTCTTTTGTGAATTCCGTTAGCAATTCTGGATCGATATAATCTCCCCAGTTGTAGATGACCAACTTGTCACTATTCTTGGTATTCATGCTCGCTTCGATCTGGTGGCTAATTCCCCAGAGGACCAGAATGACAAGGACAATCCCAGTTAGGAATGAATAAAGTTTTTTCATGCTGCTTCCTCCTTTTCACGGGTGATAAAGTAATAACCGATGACCAAGAGCACACTAAAGAGAAAGACAAGGGCGGACAAGGCATTGATACTGAGAGAAATCCCTTGACGCGCACGTGAGTAGATCTCTACAGACAAGGTTGTAAAGCCATTCCCCGTCACAAAGAAGGTCACGGCAAAGTCATCAAGCGAATAGGTAAAGGCCATAAAGTAGCCAGCAATAATGGCTGGTGTCAGATACGGTAACATGATCTCTTTGAGCATTTGCACTTGGGTAGCTCCCAAGTCATAGGCTGCATTGACCATATCCCGGTTCATTTCCTTAAGTCGTGGCAAGACCATCAAGACCACAATGGGAATCGAGAAGGCCACGTGACTAGCCAGAACAGAAAGGAAACCTAGCTGGTACTTCACCGTCGTAAAGAGAATCAAGAAGCTGGCCCCAATCATAACGTCTGGTGCTACCATGAGAATGTTATTGATGGAGAGCAAAGGTCCTTCTAACTTTTTCTTGGATTGGTAGATATAAATGGCTCCAAAGGTTCCGATCACCGTCGCAATCAAGGCTGACAAGAAGGCCAAGAGGAAGGTCTCTGATAAGATCAGCATCAGGCGACTATCTGCGAACAATTCATTGAAATGCTCAAGCGTGAAGCCTGTGAAGGCATTCATATCTCCCCCTTTATTGAAAGCATAAAAGATCAAATAGAAGATTGGAAGATAGAGGATCAGAAAGACGAAGCCTAGATAGAAATGAGATACTTTTTTCATCGTTCTCTCCTTTCTCTCGTTGCCCACATGGTAAAGAGCATAGCAAGGATCAGAACAACTCCGATGGTAGAACCCATTCCCCAGTTTTGTGTTGTTAGGAAGTGCTGTTCAATCGCAGTCCCTAAGGTAATGACGCGATTTCCACCGATCATCCGTGTCAACATGAAGAGACTCAGACTAGGAATAAAGACAGACTGCACACCTGAGCGGACTCCATTCATGGACAAGGGGAAGACCACATGACGGAAGGTATCCCAACGATTGGCTCCCAAATCATAGCTGGCATTGATCAAGTTTGGATCCAAGTCATCTAAGACATTAAAGATCGGCAAAATCATAAACGGCAACTCGATGTAGCTGGCTACAAAGATAAAGGAGAAATCGGTAAAGAGGATCTGCTGGGGAGCGACTCCGAGAAAGCTTAAAAAGCTATTGATGGAGCCGTTTTGCCCAAAGATTCCGATAAAGGCATAGGCCTTGAGCAAGAGATTGACCCAGGTTGGCAAGACGATCAACATCAACCACAACTGCCGGTGTTTGAGCAGCGTCAAAAAGTAAGCAGTCGGATAGGAGATCAAGAGCGTCACCAGGGTGACAATTCCGGCATAAAGGACCGAATTAAAACTCATCTTTAAATAGGTCAGATTTTGCGAAGTAAAGAACTCTTTGTAGTTTTCAAGTGAAAACTGCCCTTCAACGTTGAAAAACGATTGAAAGATGATCATGACTACAGGAGCCAAGACAAAGAGAAAAATCCACAAGAAATAGGGGAGGATAAATAGATTAGAGGTTGTTTTCTTCATCTCTTTCCTCCTCAATGGCATTAATCAAACCAGCTTCTTGCTCTTCCACTTCAACGTACTCTTCGATCCGCGCATCGAATTCTTCCTCGGTTTCATTGAGACGCATAACGTGGATATCTTCTGGTTCAAAGTCTAGCCCGATGACTTCTCCCACAATGGCCTTACGAGTGGAGTGAATCATCCACTCATTACCCAAATCATCATAGGCGATGATCTCGTAATGCACACCACGGAAGAGCTGGGTGTCCACCTTCACTTGGAGCTTGCCTTCTTCAGGAAGGGTGATTTGCAAGTCTTCTGGACGAATGACGACTTCAACTGGTTCATTTGGACGCATCCCTCCATCGACGGCTTCAAAGCGTTTGCCATTAAACTCAACCAAGTAGTCCTCGATCATGCGACCATCTAGGATGTTGGACTCCCCGATAAAAGTCGCTACAAAGTGGTTGATCGGTTCATCATAGATATCAACCGGTGTACCAGATTGGACGATCTCTCCTTCATTCATGACAAAGATCCAGTCACTCATGGCAAGGGCTTCTTCTTGGTCGTGGGTAACAAAGACAAAGGTAATGCCCAAGCGTTGTTGCAATTCCCGCAACTCATACTGCATGTCTGTCCGAAGTTTCAAGTCAAGTGCAGACAAAGGCTCATCTAAAAGGACTACTCGTGGTTCATTGATAATAGCCCGTGCAATAGCTACCCGCTGGCGTTGACCACCCGATAATTTTTGGATCGAGCGTTTTTCAAATCCTGCTAACTGGACCATTTTCAATACTTCTGAAACCCGACGTTCGATCTCAGCCTTGTCCAGCTTTTTCAAACGAAGGGGAAAAGCCACATTTTCAAAGACCGTCATATGCGGAAACAGGGCATAGGACTGAAAGACGGTGTGGACATCCCGCTTGTTGGTAGGGACATCATTGATCCGTTCCCCATCAAGGTAGACATCTCCAGAGCTAGCATCTAAAAGACCGGCAATTATATTAAGGATAGTTGATTTTCCTGATCCAGATGCACCGAGCAGGGTATAGAACTTCCCTTCTTCCAATTCAAAATTGATATCCTTTAGGACAACGGTTCCGCTATCTTCAAAGACCTTTGTAACATTTTTAAACTCAATAATTGGTTTTTTCAATTCACATAAATTCCTTCTTTACTACGATTACCAAACTGCTTTTCAAACGAAAACGCAGCGGCTGACAGGAAGACCTGTCAGGCCACCAATACCTCTCGGGGACTTACTAGACTGCCCCACCTATTTACGGTATCGATAGGCACTCACCCCCTTTCCGACTGATGCTATCGATGTTTACACTATCAATTATTCTTCAATACTAACGTTCTTAGGCTTGACCGATAATGCGAACTTCTGGTTCTAAACGAACGCCTGAGTGACCCTCGACTGCTTCAATGACATGGGCGATCAGGTCTTCGTAGTCCTTAGCTGTTCCATTATCGACATTGACCATAAAGCCGGCATGTTTTTCAGACACTTCAACACCACCGATTCGATAGCCTTTCAAACCTGCTTCACTAATCAATTGACCTGCAAAATGACCGACAGGACGCTTAAAGACGGATCCACAAGAAGGGTATTCAAGGGGTTGTTTCAACTGACGAAGATGGGTCAACCGATCCATCTCCTGCTTGATTTGCTCGTGATTGCCAGGAGACAAAGCAAATTTGGCAGAGATGACGACAGCACCTGTCTCTTGAATCTTAGATTGACGGTAGCCAAAAGCTAGTTCACTCGCTGACAGAGTTTCGATCTCTCCGTCTTTGGTCAAGACCTTACAGGATACTAGGACATGCGCGATCTCTCCTCCATAGGCTCCCGCATTCATAAAGACTGCACCACCGACACTGCCTGGAATGCCACTAGCAAACTCAAAACCTTTCAAACTATGGTGCAAGGCCACATGGGTGGTGTCGATGAGTTTAGCACCTGCCTCTGCTTCGATCACATAACCATCCACACTGATGTCACGCAAGCGATCAAACATAATGACAAATCCCGGAATGCCCCCATCGCGGACAATGATATTGGATGCATTGCCCAGGACCATCCATGGAATTTGCTCTTGGTTGGCAAATTGAACGATGCGTTTTAATTCGTATTGGTTGCGGGGAAAGGCTAAAAATTCAGCATTCCCACCTACCTTTGTGAAGGTATAATGTTTTAAAGGTTCTTGAAAACGGATATCAATCCCTTCAAGAATTTGATTTATTTTTTCATTCATCTTTTTGTCTGTTCTCTCTCTATAAAAATACAAACTATTATACCAAATTTTTGACTATTTTTCGACCCTAAAAAACAAAAGAAGACCTATAATATTCAGGCCTTCCTTTTATCATTCATTATGCAATTTTACGAGCAATGGCACGATTCTTTTGTCCATCCAGAGCTGATTTGACCGAAATCCAAGCACCACCAAGAGTAAAGACAGCTAAGAGTGCTAGATTCAAGTAAAATTTATCAGGGACATCCCCTGAGAATGTCGCTTCATTGAGAAGCGTCCAGGACATATCAAATGGCAAATCCAGTTCACTCATAATCGCCAAAGTATAATCTAATTGGTTGACCAAAAAGACGGTCAAGACCATCAAAATAGCTGAAACTACCACACCTTTTTTAGTCAATTTCTTACCAAGAATCTCATAACCTTTGATGGTACAATAACCGAGGGCAGCCCCTGCTAAAACAGATACATAGCCAAGACGCGCTACCAAGAGGGCAACTGCTCCACCGATGATTACACCGATCACAGCCCCTACAATCCCCAAAAGGAAGTTTTCTTCCCGCGCTTCATAAGCCTCAACTGTATCTTGCACTTCGGCTTGGTAGGCTCTAAAGGTTGCATCGTCGATTAAAAAGATCGCATCTCCAATTTGATACAGACCGATTGGTCCTTCCTCACCCGTTTCCGCATTCACTTGCACAAATTGGTGGTTGAGTAAGAAATCAACAATATCTTGGATAGCTGTCCATAAGGTTTCGACAGCCTTCCCTTTGATCATTCCACCTTTGACAACGATCGAGGTCAAGTAACCATCAGAAGAGATAGCATTAATGGCTTTTGATTGTTCTTTTAATTCATTCCAAAGAACTTCACTATCTTCGATCAAGTCTCCTTCGGAACCTTGTTTCACACTGAGTGAAATGGTAAATACATTCTTGGTTTGAGCGCCTTCAATGACCAACAAGAAGCCTTCACGCTCTCCATACATCACACGAGCTTCGCCATCAAATTGCAGACCAAGATCGGTAGCAATACTATATAAATATTCTGGTTTCATGTTTCCCCCTAGATTTTCAGGAAAGCTTGAGCTTTTCCCCATACTGTTCCCATTCTACCATAGGAGAAGCAAAAAGGACATATACATTCGTATACATCCTTCTTTCATTTGTGTTACATTCGGGTTTAATTCTCAACACGAACGCCAAATGTGTCAATTTTAAGTTGGAAAATCTGACCATCTAGCCCGAGTTTTTCGAGAGCTGCAACAAAGGCTGCTGCATGCTCTGGCGCTAAGAGGTTCATGATCGTTGGGCCTGCTCCCGACAGATAGGTGGCGTAAGCCCCATGCGCATGGGCGACTTCTTTGACCTGAGGAAACTCTTTGACAAGAGATTGACGGTAGCGTTCGTGGAAATGATCAGACTCGATGGAGCGACCAGCCGTCAGCAAATCTCCCTTGAGGAGAGCTGCGATAGCGACATTGGCTACGCTACTGGCTGCAACAGCTTCCTTATAAGACCATTCTTTCGGTAGGACATTCCGACTATCACTGGTCTTCAATTGGTAGCTCGGTACAAAGGCCACAAGGTCACAGCTTGGGAAGTCAGCCGTGACATATTGGACATCTTCACCGATGTAGCTCGCAATGACCATATTCCCAAAGATAGCTGGAGCTACATTATCCGGATGACCTTCGATCTCGGTCGCGATGCGTAATTTCTCAGCGTCTGATAGCTGGAGGTTGGCTAATTGGTTGGCCAATTCAATCCCTGCGACAATGACCGAGCTAGAAGATCCAAGACCACGCGCCAAAGGCACTTCACTAGTCATCTTGATATGATGTGGTTGAATAGCTGGGGCAATCGACAGGGCTGTTGAGAGCAAGAGGTTTTTCTCGTCTGTCGGAATCCCTGCTCCTAGATCATGCTCAATCAACCAAGCATCTGCTGGTTCAAGCACTTCAATGGTCAAATAACGAGTCACGGCAATTCCAACAGAATCAAATCCTGGACCGACATTGGCACTGGTTGCTGGAACAATAATCTTCATGCTTATTCTCCCAAGACCTTAAAGGTATTCAAGAGTTCGAAATTCGGCTCTGAATCCAGTTTTTCAACCAAGTTCTTGAATTGGGTTTGGTTAACTTGGTGGGTAATGATGACCACACTTGCATAGTGACCATCAGAGTCTTCTTGGAGGATTTGCTTGAATGAAGCTCCTTCTGCATTAAAGATCTCCGCAAGACGCAAGATTTGACCAGTTGCATCTGGTGCCTTGATTGAGAAATAGTAGTTATTTTTCACATCTTCTGGTTTAGCCAATTGAAGAGGGCGGCTGTATTCATTGAAGGCTTTACCGATCGTTCCTTCTTTTAGACGACGGACAATGCGAACGAGGTCGGCAACGACACTTGTCGCAGTTGGTTTTTGGCCAGCACCAGGTCCGTAGTACATAGACTCACCAATCCCGATAGATTCCACATAGACCGCATTCATGACATCGTTCACACCAGCGAGTGGGTGTTGTTTTGGAAGGAAGGTTGGCGTCACTTCAGCTGCAATCCCTGACTCAGTTTCAACGATCGAGCCGACCAGTTTGATCACATAACCAAGGCTTTGAGCTACTGAGACATCTTGTGGAGTGATCTGACTGATCCCTTTGTGACCTACTTGGTCAAATTGGATATTCATCCCAAAGGCAAATTGACTCAGGATCACCATCTTGTAAGCTGCATCGATCCCTTCGACGTCATTGGTTGGGTCACTTTCAGCGTAACCAAGGCGTTGCGCTTCTGCTAAAGCATCTTCATAAGTCCAGCCTTCTTCCACCATTTTGGTCATCATGAAGTTGGAGGTTCCATTGACTACACCGAGTACTTTGGTCACCTTGTCAGAAGCCAAGGAATTCACCAAGGTTCGAAGGATTGGGATCCCACCCGCTACAGCTGCTTCATAATAAAGAGCTACTTGGTGTTTTTGAGCAACCTCTAGCAATTCACTTCCATGAACAGCTAAAAGGTCTTTGTTAGCAGAGACTACATGCTTACCTGCTTCAAGAGCATGGGTGATAAAGGTCTTCGCTGGCTCAATCCGGCCCATCAATTCAACCACGATGGCAATCTCTTTGTCTTCAATAATCTCATCGACATTTGTCACAAAGTTGTAGTCATGGCCAGCCGCTTGCAAGCTTTGTTTTTCCGCATCATCGCGAACCAAGACCTTGGCAATCTCAATGTCATCCTGAGCAGCCTGGCTGATTTTTTCATGGTTTTCTTTTAATAAAAATGGTACGCCACTAGCAACAGTACCAAATCCTAATAAGGCAATCTTAACAGACATCCTATTGACTCCTTGAATTTTCTATAGTAGGTCCATTATAACAAAATCTTGAGCTTTTGACAGCCAATTGCCTTAAAAAGTCTGAATTTTCATGACAGGATCAGCCTGTAGCAAGTTCTGGAAAAAAACATAGAATTTGTGGTACAATAAAGAAAATGATGAAAGCGGTGACACTATGAGTAAACGAAGAGTACCTAAAAAAATCAAAACCCTACTTGGAATCAATGCCTTCCTACTGGTCTGTATCTTTATTTGTAGCTTTCTTCTGATCAAACGGATCACTCAGCCGAGTGACAGAAATACAAGTGGCACTGCTGTGACACGTTCACTCGAGGAGGATAGCTCCTCTATCAAGTGGACCCGAGTGAAAAAGCCGGTCAAACTGCCCATCCTCATGTACCACTCTGTGCACAATATGGTTGAGTCCGAAGCTGCCAATGCTAATCTAATTGTCGATCCAGAAACCTTTGAGAGCCAACTAAAGGCACTGAAAAAAGCGGGTTACTACACATTGACACCAGAGGAAGCCTATCGCATCCTCGCTAAGAACGAAGTGCCCAAAGGAAAGAAATATGTCTGGCTGACCTTTGATGATGGCGTCGAGGATTTCTATACCATCGTCTATCCACTTCTTAAGAAATACAAGATGACGGCCACCAACAATATCATCACAGACTTTACCCAAAAGGAAAAAGAAAATGTCCTGACTTTTGACCAAATCAAAGAGATGAAACATGCTGGTTTGACCTTTGAAAGCCATACGGTCAATCATCCAGACCTAGCCAATTCCAGCCTTGAGACCCAAAAGAATGAGCTCGTCGCTTCTAAACGCCTGCTAGATAAGGTGCTGGATCAAAATACCAGCGTTATCGTCTACCCATCTGGTCGCTACAGCCAGGTCACGATCGACCAAGCCAAGAAAGCTGACTACAAACTAGGCCTCACCACTAAAAATGGACTCGCCAGCTCCGCTGATGGCCTCTATTCCCTCAAACGAGTTCGGATCCTTCCAACCACTACAGGAAAGGATCTCCTAGCCATGATCCAAGAATAAAGAAAGACCCCTGTCTGAAATGATTTCAGACAGGGGTTCTTGTTAGAGTTCCTTCTCTAGTTCATTTAGAAAGGTGATTAAAAATTGATGGCGACTTTCTGCCATTTGTTTGGTAGTCTCCGTGTTCATTTCATCTTTTAAGAGGAACAACTTGTCATGGAAATGTTGGACGGTATCAGTAAGGGGTCTCCCTTTGTGGCCACCATAGGAAAAAGTTCGCGCAATTCCTACAGCTCCTATCGCATCCAGGCGGTCTGCATCCTGGACAATCTTGCCTTCTAACGTTTCTGGTTGTTTACCGCGATTTTTGCTGAAAGAAACAGCATTGATTACCCGACAAATCTGGTCGATTTGGTTTTTAGGAGTACCGATCTCTTCTAGAAACTTACGAGCATTCGCATTATTTTCTGTTTGAAACAATTTATCATCATCAGCATCGTGAAGAAGAGCAGACAAGCCCACTATCTCCAGATCACATGGCCCTTCTGCTTGTGCGATTCTCATAGCATTGGTATAGACGCGGAGGGTATGCTCCACATCATGGCCATACGCTCGATCAGCAAATAAGGTTTTCACATACTGCTTAGCAGCAAAAATTCGTTCTTCGATCATCGTTCTTGTCCTTTGTCGTTTCTTACTTTAATCAATCTCATGATAGGCTTTACTTGCCTTTTCCAAATCGTAATATCGATCAAATTCTTCTTTTGTCTGCG
Organism: Streptococcus sp.; assembly: GCA_030825825.1. GTDB lineage: Bacteria > Bacillota > Bacilli > Lactobacillales > Streptococcaceae > Streptococcus. The sequence continues at coordinate 10,112 of JAPJPE010000009.1, forward strand.
TAGTATGAACTTGACCATCTTTAGATACCTCAGCTGGGATCGTGACATCTTGATAGAGATTCACACCCTTCTTCATAAAAAGTTCAAATAAAGCAATACTTCTGGCATATTGATCCGCACTATTCTGTGGTTTTATTACTATGACTTTCGTATCTTTTTCCTTTAAGAGTTTATAGGCCTTCGAAGATTTCTTAAATTGCGTTTTTGAGAGCTCCTTAGGATCAATAGAGAACCAATTATCAAAAAATTTCAATTCTTCAATACTACTTTTCTCACGATCAATCGGTACATTGAAATCCGGAACCGGTTTTCTTTGGTGATCATTCTCCAAGATTTCATTTCGTTCCAGTTTACGAGTGTCTAGATTTAAATACATCATCTTCCTAACCGAGTTATCTTTGGTACTGCGAATTTGTAATGCAGCTAACTCACGTCCATTCCATGAATACACTGAACCTAATTCTGTAGGAATATAATCCGGATCGAACTGTTCAACAACTTTAAACAAATCAATCTCTTTCTCTTCTTTTAATCGTTCTCCATCAACTTTGTAAACACTAACAGTCCAATATTCATCCTTAGATGGACGTTTTTCCTGAAAGTACAGATCCTCTCTCAATTTCATATTCATATGCAAAATATGCTTTGAACCGACTCTGACAGGATCAAAATAATAATAAGACCCATATGCCCTCATCAACCGGTCTTCCTTGGGATCGGTTGATTTCCAGTGAGTAATAATGCCTGCACCATCCGCAATCATCTCATAGTCATCAATTTTTGCTTTTCCACTGTATTCTTGAAATTTCTTGTAATAACTCTCAGTCGAAAAACGGGTATAAAGCCATATCCCACCAATGAGCGAAAGCAAGACGAATATAGCAAATATAACTTTTTTTCTTTTTTTCATCGTTTAAACAGATCCTTTCTAGGTGAACTTCTACCTTAAAGCTGTTCTCACCTATTTTTCAGATTTCGAGAGAACGAACGACCCTATTTTTTTGATAACTGCTACTACGACTAAAACCATCGCATACAATAAAAACGGCGGAATTAAAAGAAGTGCGAGTTTCCAACCTTTGAAAAAAGCGAGTCCTTTTGTAGATTTAGTTGATTTAGCTGGTTTGACTTCTACCAGCTTCATTCGCAATAATTTCAAGGTGACTTCTTCTTGTCTTGCATCAAGCGAAACACTCTTTTCTCCTGAATTTTCACTATCTAGATAGGCCTGAGCCATTCGGACCAGATACAATCTCTCATCTTCTTTCGCAATGGTACGAAATAGCTCCATTGCCTCATTTCTATTTCCTTTGAGGGACTCATTGACTGCCTTCAGATACATAGATTCCAATTGTGAGAACTTGTTGTTCGTCACTTCCTTTAGAACGGCATCATTGGGCTCTTTTTTGACCAGTATATCATAGCGAGCTCTATATGCCATCTTGAGTGGTTCAACATCTGCTAAATAGTCAGAGAGTAAGTCCTCAAACTCATCTTCCTTCAAATCAGTTCTAGAAAATAAGTTTGCATTCAATAGAATTTCGTTTAATTTTACTTGTTCAACATCTGTAAACTTTTGAATCTTTTTGAGTTCGTCTACAACTGCTTCAATGGATCCAAAGTCACCAATCCTATAGAAATAGAAAATAGTGGCAACCTGTACAGGCGCTTTAATAGTTTTGATACTCTTTCTTTTTTGGTTCAGAATATAGCTTGCCATCAAGTCAAGATTTATGTCCTTATAGATAAGACTATTCAACTTCTTAATTAAAAGAGTATCTTTAATGATAACTAGAACCAGCTCAAATGGTAAGTAAATCAAAAAACAAATGAGAGCAATTTTTTTACTTTGAGTCACTTGCACGATATATAAAAACGGTAAGGCTATAATGACCAATAGGACTATCACTGGAATATTGTATCGTTTTCTTAGTTCTTTATAATCTTTCACCATAAAACTCCTTAATTGTTAGTTTGTTGTGAATTGACGTTTGTTTGCTCTGTCTTTTAAAAAAATCACTTAAAAGTCCAACTTAATGGTTTAACTTTACAAGTTAACTCCTACCATGATACCGAAATTTTGCGACTGGGGCAACTTCCTCACTAGTTGGAAATAGTTGCAAGAAAAAAACCACCTCTCGGTGGTGATTACTTTTTCTTTTGTGGGAAGAGGGGCAGGCCTAATGTAGCGATTTTTTCAGCGGGAATCTTCATGCCATCCTTGATCCATTTGGAGATCACTGAGACAATGGCTGAGCTCCAGAAAGAATTGAGGTAGCTGGCAGCGCCATTCGAAGAATTGCCATTTCGTTTTTCTAAAAAATCATAGACTGCCTTGGTCAAGAGCCGCTCGAAATTATAATCAATGGCTAGACTGATGATCTTGGCTTCTTTCTTGACTTCCTTAAAGAGGTAGACCCAAACTTGGTAGAGGTCTGTCTTAAGGTTATAGCCATCTAAAGACTTGGTAATCTTTGCGATACTAGATTGAAAGATGGACTCTAGAATCTCTTCTTTGGAGTCATAATTACGGTAAAAGGCTGCGCGAGAGACACCGGCACGCTGAACCAGCTCAGAGATGGTGATCTTTTTCAGATCTTTTTTCTCCAACAATTGCAGGAGAGAGATTTCGATGGATTCTCGTGTAATCGCATTGTTCTCTTGGTTAAATCGTTTCAGATTTTCCAAGGATTTCTCGGATATTTTTCTTTCTGCCATAACATTTACTTTCTATCTGTCTCACCTGATGATATCTGCTTGGATAGCATTGTACTTCATGATATAATTGTAAAAGAAGACATACTACTTGTCAATGTACATTTTTATACAATTATGAGGTATGAACTGATGAAATGGAAAATTATTGCGGATTCAGGCTGTGACTACCGCTCTTTGGACAATCTGGCACCGGATACGGAGTTTATCAGTGTCCCACTGACCATCCAAGTGGGTGATACCATCTATACAGATGATGCCCAACTCAATATCGATCAGATGATGGGGGAGATGTATGCGACTGCGACTGCATCTAAGTCTGCCTGCCCAAGTCCGGATGATTATATGAAGTCTTTTGAAGGGGCGGATAATATCTTCGTTGTTACCATCACAGGTACCCTTTCTGGTAGTTACAATAGTGCTGAGGTGGCCAAGAAAATTTATCTGGAAGAGCATCCGAATACCAATATTCACGTCATTAATAGCTTGTCAGCTGGGGGCGAGGTGGACCTAATCGTTCGCAAGCTCAACCAGTTGGTCGCTGAAGGTCTCGATTTTGATCAAGTGGTTGATGTGATCACTACTTATCAGTCTAAAACCAAGTTGCTCTTTGTTTTGGCTAAGGTCGATAATCTGGTCAAAAATGGGCGTCTCAGCAAATTGATCGGAACGGTTGTCGGGCTCCTCAATATCCGTATGGTTGGGGAAGCTAGTAAGACAGGTACCCTCGAGTTGCTTCAAAAAGCACGGGGTCAAAAGAAAGCGATCAAGGCTGCTTTTGATGAATTAATCAAGGCAGGCTATAATGGAGGACATATTACCATTGCCCACCGCAACAATGAAAAATTTATCGAGCAATTCTCTGAATTGGTTCGTGAAAAATTTGCCCGTGCAAACATCGAAGTCCTTCCTACTTCTGGTCTTTGTAGTTTCTACGCCGAAGAAGGCGGGCTCCTCATGGGGTATGAGATTTAAGTTACCACTAAAAAGAGGCTAGGACAAAAGTCCTAGCCTCTTAATTGTTTTTGGATTGTCGAGCAAGACGCAGTGGTTGAGTGGGCTCTACTACGCTGATTTCATCAGCTTTACAGCCCTACTCAACTGTGCGGAGGTGGGACGACGAAATCGAATTCTAACGAATGACCGATTTCTGTCCTACTCTCTCTTTTTATTCTCCGATCTCTTGGTAGAGAGTGAGGATTTTTTTGCGGTAGATGGTCGAACTGATCCCAGCTCCGATTAGCAGGATGACACTATAAAGGATCACAGCCAGCAGGGTGCTGACGGAATGATAGGTCCAAATGAAGCTAACAATGATCAAGAGAAACATCACAAAGATAAAGACAATCAAGAGGATAGACTGAAGAACTGCATTCCCACGATGACGGGTCATCAACTCTGTGATATTGGTCCAATTGGTACTAAAATTTTGAAAATCTTTGACATAGTCTCGAATGCAGATCGGAATGGTGGTTACGACCCAGATCAGCAACATGGCAAGGATGGCCAAGGGATGCACGCCAAAATAGAGACAAACACCAACCAGAAGAATGACAGGAAGAATGGATTGCACCAAATAGAGCAACCAAAACTTCATAAAGAGATAGCGTTTGAAATCAATAGGGAGCGATCTCAAGTACTCAAAGTTTTCACGCTCCAGCGAAATACCGATACTGGTCAAGCCTCCAAAACTATTGAAAACACCGATCAAGAAGGCAACAAGGGCCAGTGGCACCAGATACTGGGGTGTCAAGTAAGGACTGAGGCCGCCGATATTTTTCGATGCTCCTGCTGCTCCACTAAGTAAGAAAATGTAAGGCAGAATACTCATCATCAAGAGAACTTGCACCATAAGGGTTCCATCAAGCAAGAGTCTGCGATGATACTGAATGACAAATCGTCTAAAAGAGTCTTTCTGACCAACATGGATCGCTCTCACGCGCTCTTTGACGGTTTGGTTGGTCGAAACTGCAAGGGCTGCATCATAAAACTGCGGGATCACAAGTTTACGAACCAGGCCAATCAAGACCAAAAGCACCGCTATCCAGCCCAGAAGGCCAAGTATCGCTCCTCCCTCAAAAGGATGGAGGATGAACTGATGAAAGGCCGTAAAAGGTGGAAATAGAATGGGAATATCCGCTCCACCCGACATCTCTACCCGGTGAGTTTGGATTAGATTTAGATAAAGATAGGCGCCTAGACTGAGGAGGGAGCCGATTCCGACCATGATGTTGGAGACCAGGGTCGTGTGTTTTTTGAAAAAGAGTGTCTTAGTGATCAGATGGGATAGGATGATCGTCGCTAAAAAGAGAACGGCTAAGAGAATCAAGGCACAAAAGAGTCCAAGCAGGATGCCTAACGGATTGAAGCCGCCTGCTTGGACAGGCAGGATCAGAAAATAGCTGACCAAGGGAAGGATAGCCATGAGAAGGGTCAGGATGACCGAGATACTCTTTCCAGCAATGACTTCTGCATCTGAGAAGGCATAGGGGCGGTAAAACTGCAGGTCCTTGCTTTCATAAAAGACATTGTAAAAGCTCATAAATCCTTGGGAAATGGTCATCAAGGAAAAGAGGGCGACCATATTGACAAAGAAGGCTGGTTGGTTAACAAAATCATAGATGCTAAAGAGCAAGCCAAATATGACGAAATAGACCAATCCTAAAAAGAGGTAGTTGAGCACCGATTTGCGGGCAACATTGAGTTTGACGTCCGGTTTTTTGGCCTGTTTGGCACGTAATTTTGCGATTTGAGCGGGCTGACTGGCATAGATGATATTGACATTGACCAGCTGTTGGATGATCTTAAGACGCATGATCGCCACCTTCTTCCTTCCGCCCCGCTAGACTGAGATAGATACTTTCCAGGCTTTGTTCTGGATGTTGTCCCTTCAATTCCTCGATCGTCCCATAGAAAATGAGATTTCCCTTTTTCAGAATAGCAATTTTATCACAGAGTTGTTCGGCCACTTCTAAGACGTGAGTAGAGAAAATAACGGTCTTTCCACGATCCGCATGTTGGCGCATCATTTGTTTTAAATCGTAAGAAGCCTGCGGGTCCAGCCCGGTCATCGGTTCGTCCAAGACCCAGATATCTGGATCTGATAAGAGCGCTGCAATGACGAAGACCTTCTGGCGCATCCCATGTGAAAAGGATTCAATTACTTCATAGCGGTGGCTCTGAAAATCAAAGATCGTAAGAAGCTCTTCCAAGCGTTGGTCACAGTCTTTCTGACTCATATCATAAGAGGTCGCAACCAACTCCCAAAATTCATTGGCTGTGAGACGCAAGAAAAGATCCGGCGAATCCGCCACGTAACCGATCTTCTTTTTGATCGCAAGCCGATTGCTATAAAGGTCCTGACCATCTACCTCGATGGTCCCAGTGGTTGGGGTAATCACACTGACCAAACTCTTGATGGTTGTGGACTTACCGGCTCCGTTGTGGCCAATCAAGCCGACAATTTGTCCATCTTCGATGGTCAGATCCAAGTGGTTGAGAGCAATGTGCCCATCGTAATCTTTTGTAACTCCGTGAAATGTAATCATGCTAACTCCCTTCACGATCCTTAGAGGGATCGTTTTTCTTATTCTGTTGATAAGCGATCATCGAAATGGTAGAGCAATTCTAGCAGATAGGTTGGAATGGTATCCAAAAAGTCTTCTTTATAGACTCGCTCTCCTCGCTTATGCAATTCTTTGCCCCAGGGTCCTAGATTAACTGCTGGCACCTGAATTTGGGCAATTTTTTCCAGATCCAGATCATAGACCTGAGCTGGTGTGGCTAGGCTATCAAGGACGACTTGATAAGAGGCCACATCCTTTTCCAAGGCACAATAGCTGGTGTCGTTAATCCCCATAAAGTATTCCTCGACTTTTAAGGTATAACCCTTTTGGTCCAGATACTTGCGATAATCCTCGATCAAGGACTCGATTTTGAGTTCTGCATTGTCCAAAAAGCGACAATTCATAGAAGGATAATATGGGGGCGCAAAACCAATGACCACCATGGGATCCTTATCTCCGAGAAACTCAAGGAGCCGCTGGATTTGCTGAATGGCAAGGCTCTGGTAGCTGGTCCCATTACGAAAATCGTGTTCCGCTTTTTGGTTAGAAGCTTCCCTAAAGGCTTGGTAGCCGTCTAAAGCTTGGCATCGTTCCTCTAGCTCTTGGTAGGTGATGACTCTTGGCCTTGCAATCATATGGTCTTGGCCAGCCCGATCCTGCAAGTGTTCATACTTTTTGTAAAAGGCATCCAAGGCCTCCTGACTAAGCTCATAAATCCGCTGTAGGAGTTCTTGGGGTGTTTTCTTCAAATGCAGCACACTGAAATAACCAGCCGCATAGAGCACGGTCGATACATCGTACTGCTCCTTCAAATCTCTGAGATAGGACCAAGAAGGAAGCGGAGACGTTTCTCCCAGCGCCTGATCAGCCAGATCGGGATGAAGATCTAGCTGGCTTGCGATAGCCACTAAGAGCGACAAGGCATTGATCCCTTTAAGAGGCTCCTTCATATGGGACAAGACGCCTTGCGCCACAACGACTGGCATGAGTTTACCCACTGTGCCAATGTGAAGGACTTTTTCTTTTTCTAGATCCGATTCAAAGGGCTCCGAATCCACTGCTAATACATAATCCAGATCAAACTTTTCCTGCAAGTCTGTCAGGAGGTCCAAGGCTCCCCGCATCCCACGGGAATAAGATTCCTCATCTCCAACAGAGAGATAGAGCAGATTGACCTGACCTTCAGTAGGGTCGGACGCATAGGCTTCTAGAACCCCTAATTGAAGGGCTAGGGCTGCTTTCATATCGCAAGACCCTCTGCCAAATTTCCAATCCCCAGAAGCTAAATCTTCCTGCATATCTGGTCGCACATCTAGTGTTTTCAAGGCTGCTGCTACTTTATCAGAATCGAGTGCGATTTCTGCTAAATTTCCATAGTCTTCTAGATCGACTGTATCATGGTGGTGAAACAGGATAACTGTTTTTTTCTTGCCCTTATCGACCAAGGCCCAATTGACCGACCGAT
>JAPJPE010000009.1:17957-20140 GCA_030825825.1 Streptococcus sp.
AGGATAACTGTTTTTTTCTTGCCCTTATCGACCAAGGCCCAATTGACCGACCGATGCAAGTGATCCTGTGGTACCTGATAGCGCCCAAAGTGGTCCGGATGTTCCTTAAAATAGGGGATTTGGGCAATCCGTTGATCCAGGTAGGCTTCAATTCCTTGCTCTGTCTCCGTATTGGTGAAGCTTGGAATGGCCAAGGCTTGGGTAAAAATCGTTTCGATACTCTCTCTATTGGTTCCTTTCACTTTCAAAACCACCCTTCTTTGCTACTATATATAAATGAAATAATGGATAACCCTACTATCAGACTTCTATGTCTCTGTGGCCAACAGTCAATCCTGACTCTATGCCATTATCTCCCGACTTCACTTCTTTCCTGTATGCGATTTCTTTTCTAGAAAGGGCTTGCTTCCAGCGCAAACGTTTGTCCCATCCAACTATTTTTGGTAAAATAAGGACATTCACATGAAAGAAGAAATAACAATGGAAAATCAAACCTTAATGCAATATTTTGAGTGGTATTTGCCTGCTGATGGCAACCACTGGACACGTCTTGCTGAAGATGCGCAACACTTAGCGGACTTGGGTATTTGTAAAGTCTGGATGCCACCTGCCTTTAAAGCTACTTCTAACAATGACGTTGGCTACGGTGTCTATGACCTCTTTGATTTGGGCGAGTTTGATCAAAAAGGAACGGTTCGCACCAAATATGGTTTCAAAGAAGATTATCTGCAAGCCATTCAAGCCCTTAAAGCTGCGGGTATTCAACCAATGGCCGATGTCGTTCTTAACCACAAAGCTGCAGCAGATGGTCTAGAGGAGTTCGAGGTCGTTGAGGTCGATCCGATGGATCGAAACAAGATCCTCACTGAACCCTTCACCATTCAAGGATGGACTAAATTCACCTTTGATGGCCGAAATGAAGCCTATAATGACTTCCACTGGCATTGGTACCACTTCACCGGTACTGACTACGATGCTTCTCGTAATAAGAATGGGATCTACCAAATCCAAGGGGACAACAAGGGTTGGGCTCATGGGGATCTGGTGGACAAGGAGAATGGAAACTACGATTACCTCATGTACGCCGATATCGATTTCAAACACCCTGAGGTTGTAGAAAATCTCGATCAGTGGGCTGAATGGTTTATCGAAACGACTGGTGTAGAAGGTTTCCGTCTGGATGCCGTTAAACACATCGACTCCTTCTTTATGAAGAATTTCATCCATAATATCACTAAAAAATATGGTGAAGATTTCTACGTCTTTGGCGAGTTTTGGAATGGGGATAAAGAGACCAACGATGAATACTTGGAAAGCATTGACTACTTATTCGACTTGATCGATGTAGCCCTCCACCAAAATTTCTTCAGAGCCAGCCAAGAGGGTGAAAATTTCGACCTTCGAACTGTTTTTGATGGAACACTGGCGCTCAATCATCCTGAACAGGCCGTAACCTTTGTAGACAACCATGATACCCAGAGAGGGCAAGCCTTGGAATCTACCATTGAAGAATGGTTTAAACCTGCAGCCTATGCCTTGATCTTACTTCGTGAAGCTGGTTTGCCTTGTGTCTTCTATGGAGACTACTACGGTATCGAGGGCAAATTTGCGCAAGAAAGTTTCCAAGAGGTTCTCGATCGTCTCTTATGGGTTCGTAAAGATCTGGCTTACGGGGAGCAAACGGACTACTTCGATGATCCTAATTGCATCGGTTGGACACGCTCAGGAACAGAAGAATCAGCACCAATCGCCTGCTTGATTTCGAATAACCAAGCTACTACAAAAGTCATGGAGATCGGTTCATCATACACAGGACTCACCTACTATGATGTCTTAGAAAATTGTAGCGAAACTGTCCAAGTTCAAGAAGACGGTACTGCTGAATTCCCAGTGGCAGAACGCTCTGTCAGCGTCTGGGTAGCCCAAGATACAGAGGGCCAATAACCAATAAATGTGATTTTCTCCTAGGATCTACATGTTCCTAGGAGAATTTTTTCCTGTAAAAATTTTATAGGAAACACAGCTTCATTTTAGCATGATAAGAAAGCGCTGTCAATGTTTGCTGCCTTTATTTTAAAGAAAAGCACGCCATCAAAAAAACTCGTTTTCCAGTTTGGAAAACGAGTTTTCTTTTTAGCTCAATTCTGCAATGATTTCTTTTAATTGGGCTTTCGTATGAACTC
>JAPJPE010000010.1 GCA_030825825.1 Streptococcus sp.
AACCAGATGGAACCTATCTCTTTAGTATCAATGCCAAGACTGGTTATTTCGTAGGAAACGGGAAAGGTCATTCAGATGCTCTGGATTATTAATGCTTGATCAGACATCCCTTTTCTGGGAAGAAATACAATAAAAAAGGATGAACCAGAGGTTCGTCCTTTTTTATATCAAACAAGATGACGTTCAAAGGGATCGTCCGAAATTCCTTGATCTAGAATCAGGCGACACCATTCTTTGGCTGAAAAGAGACTGTGGTCCTTGTAATTTCCACAAGACTCAATAGTTGTGCCTGGGACATTCTCCCAAGTGCTGACAGATGCAATTTCTTCTAAAGAATCTTTGATTACTTTAGCAATTTCCGTACTCGAATGTTGTCCCCACATGATCATATGAAAACCGGTGCGACATCCAAATGGGGAACAATCAATCATACCATCGATGCGTTTGCGAATGAGCATCGCAAGAAGGTGCTCGATCGTGTGGAGCCCTGCCGTTGGAATCGCATTTTCATTGGGCTGTACCAGACGAATATCAAAGTTAGAGATGATATCTCCTTTGGGTCCAGTTTCCTCCCCAATCAAGCGTACATAAGGAGCCTTCACAGCTGTGTGGTCCAATTCAAAACTTTCAACAATTACTTCTTTTGTCATATTCAAATCCCTCTTTGTTTTTCTTGATTATAGCATAAAAAGCGGATTCAACAAAGTGGAAATAGATGAATTCCTCACAGATGTTCCATGAAAGAAAAGTAGATAAAAGAACAATCGTTAAGCAAAAATATAAAAGTTTTTTCCTGTTTTTTTAGATTGTTAATTTTAGTAATTTATGGTAAAATGTAAAAGAATTTTTAATTCAACTAATTAAATAGATTTGGGGTAAAAGCATGAATTCTTTAATTACAGGTGTTTTTGCCGCGGTCATTGGTTTAGTCATTGGATATGTGGGAACTGCTCTTAAAATGAAAGCTTCAAAAGAAGCTGCGGAACTCACCCTTTTAAATGCTGAACAAGAAGCAACGAATTTACGTGGACAGGCTGAACGCGAAGCCGATTTGATTTTAAAAGAGGCGAAGCATGAGTCAAGTTCACTTAAAAAAGAAGCACTTTTGGAGGCAAAGGAAGAAGCCAGAAAATATCGTGAAGAGGTCGATGCTGAGTTTAAGTCAGAACGACAAGAATTGAAGCAATTAGAAAGCCGTTTGGCAGAACGTGCTAGCAATCTTGATCGTAAAGACGACATTTTAACAAGCAAAGAACAGTCTCTTGAACACAAAGAGCAAAGTCTTACAGATAGAACTAAACACATTGATACGCGTGAACAACAGCTGGAAGAGCTTGAACACAAGAAAGTAGAAGAACTGGAACGTGTCGCTGCTCTAAGTCAAGGAGAAGCGCGTGACATTATTTTGAATCAGACGGAAGAGCATCTTTCAAAAGAAATTGCATCGCGAATTCGTGATGCTGAGTTGGAAGTGAAGGAACGTTCTGATAAGATGGCTAAAGACATTCTTGTCCAAGCCATGCAACGGATGGCAGGTGATTTTGTTGCTGAGCAAACAAACTCAACCGTTCATTTGCCGGACGATAGTATGAAAGGTCGGATTATCGGTCGTGAAGGTCGCAATATTCGTACCTTTGAGAGTTTGACAGGTGTCGATGTGATTATTGATGATACGCCTGAAGTGGTGACCTTGTCAGGGTTTGATCCGATTCGTCGTGAAATCGCCCGTATGACAATGGAGAGCCTTCTCAAAGATGGTCGGATCCATCCAGCTCGTATCGAAGAGCTGGTTGAGAAGAACCGTCAGGAAATTGATAACCGGATTCGTGAATACGGTGAAGCGGCTGCCTATGAAATTGGTGCGCCAAACCTCCATCCAGATTTGATGAAAATCATGGGACGGTTGCAATTCCGTACTTCTTATGGTCAAAACGTTTTGCGTCACTCCATTGAAGTTGCCAAACTTTCTGGTATTATTGCTAGCGAGTTGGGTGAAAATGCTACTTTGGCACGACGTGCAGGATTCTTACATGATATCGGTAAAGCGATTGACCGTGAAGTGGAAGGAAGCCACGTCGAGATTGGGACAGAATTGGCACGGAAGTACAAGGAGCACCCAGTGGTTGTCAATACCATTGCTAGTCACCATGGTGACGTGGAACCAGAAAGTGTCATCGCAGTTATTGTCGCTGCAGCGGATGCCTTGAGTGCAGCTCGGCCTGGAGCACGAAGTGAGTCACTTGAAAGCTACATCAAACGCTTGCAAGATCTTGAAGAAATTGCAAATAGTTTTGAAGGAGTTAAGACAAGTTTCGCCCTTCAAGCGGGACGTGAAATCCGTATTATGGTTAGCCCTGAGGCAATCAAGGATGATAAAGTGACGATCTTAGCTCATGATATTCGTGAGAAGATCGAGTCCAATCTTGAATATCCTGGAAACATTAAGGTTACCGTTATTCGAGAATTGCGTGCAGTCGATTACGCAAAATAAACAAAAAGCTTGAGATCTAGCATCTCAAGCTTTTTGAATGAAAAAATCAGTTGAAAATTAGGCCGATTTTTGTTACACTAGATAGAAAGACATTGAAGGAGAAATCATGGCGGATCGTGGCTTATTAATCGTATTTTCTGGCCCTTCGGGGGTTGGAAAAGGAACGGTCAGACGAGAAATTTTTGAAAACTCGGACAATCAGTTTCAGTATTCTGTATCGATGACGACGCGTGCACAACGTCCAGGTGAAGTGGATGGTGTCGACTATTTTTTCCGTACACGTGAAGAATTTGAAGATTTGATCCGTCAAGGGCAAATGTTGGAGTACGCTGAGTACGTTGGAAATTACTATGGGACTCCTTTAACCTATGTGAATGAAACCTTGGACAAGGGAATCGATGTATTCCTTGAAATTGAAGTTCAGGGTGCCCTTCAAGTAAAGAAGAAAGTTCCAGATGCAGTTTTTATTTTCTTAACTCCGCCTGATTTGGATGAATTGCAGGATCGATTAGTTGGTCGCGGGACAGATAGTGCAGAAGTTATTGCGCAACGGATTGAAAAAGCAAAAGAAGAAATCGCCATGATGCGTGAATATGACTACGCCATTGTGAACGACGAGGTTCCTCTTGCTGCTGAGCGTGTCAAACGTGTGATCGAAGCAGAGCATTTCCGTGTAGACCGTGTCATTGGCCATTATCTGGATATGTTACCAAAAACACAAACTATTGTGAAGAGATAAATAATTAGAAATTAGGTATAGAAATATGATGTTAAAACCTTCTATTGATACATTGCTTGACAAAGTACCATCAAAATATTCATTGGTCATTCTTGAGGCAAAACGGGCCCACGAATTGGAAAGTGGTGCAGTACCAACTCAAGAATTCCAATCAGTTAAATCAACATTACAAGCGCTTGAAGAAATTGAGTCTGGAAACGTAGTTGTTCACCCGGATCCAGAAGCAAAACGTGAAGCGCTTCGTCGTCGGATTGAAGCAGAGCGGATTCGCAAAGAAGAAGAAGAGCGCAAAATTAAGGAACAAATTGCCAAAGAAAAAGAAGATGGTGAAAAAATTTAAGGTTGGGGCTTCTCAATCTTATTTTTTGCTATTTAAAGGGTTCCGTGATAAAGTAAAGCTCATATGATAGAGGCTGGAGGTGAAAAAGTGATAGCAAAAGTCATCGTAGATGTCCCATTGATGCAGACAGATAAACCCTATTCTTATCAGATTCCATCAGAATTTGAGGATATGGTAGAGGCAGGTATGCGAGTTCATGTCCCCTTTGGTAAAGGGAATCGCCTCATTCAAGGGATTGTGGTAGATGTTTTAGAAGAGGCAGACACAAGCGAGGAATTAAAAGCGATTGTGGAGGTCTTGGATTATACTCCGGTCTTAAATCAAGAGCAGTTCTGGTTGGCAGATCAATTACGAAAAAGTGTTTTTTCTTATAAGATTACGATTTTAAAAACCATGCTTCCTTCTCTCCTCAATTCGAGTTATGATAAGATTTTGTATCCTCAATCTTCTTTAGACCCAACTCTCAAAGTGAAACTTTTTGGTGAAAAAAATGAAGTTTCTTTTTCTTCTCTAGATGCGGTTGATCAAGCCCAAGTGATGCGGTTGGTCAGAAAAGGAGATTTGGTACTTGAATACAAGGCCAAGGATAAGAAACAAATTAAAACAGAAAAATGGTATCGCGTTAACCAGGAAGGATTAAAAGAACTTCAACCATCAGCGAGAGCTAAAAAAAGGCTAGCATTGAAAGAGCGCCTGTTACTAGAGCAAGGGGAGCAACCCTTAGCAGGATTGTATCAGGATTTTTCACGAGAAGTAGTGGCTTATTTTATTGATCAGGGTGTTTTAGAAATTACAGAACGAGAAGTGAATCGGGCGGCTGCATATTATGAAGGAAAAGAACAGACCCAGGCCCTGCTTTTAAATTCAGAGCAAGCAAAAGCTGTCGAAACAGTAGTTTCTCAAATTGGGAAAATATCAAAGCCTTTTTTATTAGAAGGTGTGACTGGAAGCGGGAAAACAGAAGTTTATCTGCAGATTATTCAGGAAGTTCTAAATAAGGGGAAAACGGCTATTATGTTGGTCCCTGAGATTTCCCTGACGCCACAGATGACGGATCGTTTTATCTCGCGTTTTGGCCAGGAAGTAGCCATTCTGCACTCGGGTTTATCAAACGGTGAGAAGTATGATCAATGGCGGAAAGTTGAACGTGGGGAGGCTAAGGTAGTCGTTGGAGCGCGCTCAGCCATCTTTGCCCCTTTAAAAAACATCGGAGCCATCATCATTGATGAGGAGCACGAGGCTTCCTACAAACAAGATAGTAACCCACGCTACCACGCAAGGGAAGTCGCGGTCTTAAGAGCTCAGTACAATCAAGCAGTTTTGCTTCTTGGATCTGCTACACCAAGTTTAGAATCGCGGGCTCGTGCAACAAAAGGGGTTTATGAATTAATTCGTCTCACCCAACGGGCCAATCCGGCAGCCAAAATTCCAGAAGTTAAAGTCGTTGATTTTCGTGATTATATTGGCCAAAATGAAGCTGGTAACTTCACTCCGGTTCTAGTGGAAGCTATTGCTGATCGCTTGCAGAAAAAAGAGCAGGTTGTCTTGATGTTGAACCGCCGTGGTTATTCCAGCTTTGTCATGTGTCGCGAGTGTGGAACTGTAGATACTTGTCCCAATTGTGATATCTCACTGACCCTCCACATGGATACTAAAACCATGAACTGTCATTATTGTGGCTATAGCAAAGCGATTCCTCGACACTGTCCAAATTGCCAAAGTCCTTCCATTCGTTATTACGGGACAGGAACGCAAAAAGCCTATAATGAATTACAAGAGATCTTTCCTGAAGTTAAAATTCTGCGCATGGATGTGGATACCACTCGAAAAAAAGGGAGCCACGCAGCGATATTAGATGCTTTCGGGAATGGAGAAGCGGATATTTTGTTAGGGACGCAAATGATTGCGAAGGGGTTGGATTTTCCAAATGTGACGTTAGTGGGTGTCTTGAATGCGGATACTTCTTTAAATTTACCGGATTATCGATCCTCTGAGAGAACCTTTCAACTCTTGACTCAGGTGGCAGGAAGGGCCGGACGAGCAGAGAAAGAAGGAGAGGTTATCATTCAAAGCTACAACCCCAATCATTATGCGATTCGATTTGCCAAAGACCAAGATTATGAAGGCTTTTTTGCCTATGAAATGCAGATTCGCCGGCAGTTAGGCTATACACCTTATTACTTCACAGTTGGGTTAACCCTATCCCATAAGAGTGAGGAAATGGTGATGGAGAAGTCACATCAGGTCATGGAAATTCTCCGATCTGGCTTATCTGATCAGGTCCAAATCTTAGGACCAACACCTAAACCAATTGCACGCACACATAATTTGTATCATTATCAAATCATTGTGAAATATCGTTTTGAAGAAGGCATGACACAGGTCTTGAATCAAATCTTAGAATTTACACAAGAAAGAGGCAACCAAGATTTACGTGTCAGTATTGATAATGAACCTCAAAGTTTTATGTAAGGAAGAAAGAAATGACAAAATTAATTTTTATGGGAACGCCTGATTTTTCAGCGACGGTTTTAAAGGGATTGTTAGCAGATTCGCGCTATGAAATTTTGGCAGTTGTGACTCAACCAGACCGCAAAGTAGGTCGCAAAAAAGAGATTCGAATGACCCCGGTGAAGCAGGTAGCTTTGGAATATCAACTACCGGTTCTTCAGCCGGAGAAATTATCGGGTAGTCCAGAAATGGAAACGCTCTTATCACTGGATGCAGATGGAATTGTGACCGCTGCTTTTGGACAATTTTTACCGACAAAATTGTTGGAGAACTTTCAGTTTGCGGTGAATGTCCACGCGTCTTTATTACCTAAATATAGAGGTGGAGCTCCCATTCACTATGCCCTGATCAATGGTGACGAAGAAGCTGGGGTTACAATTATGGAAATGGTCAAGGAAATGGATGCCGGAGACATGATTGCAGCTCGTTCTCTCCCAATTTTAGATGAGGACAATGTGGGAACTTTGTTTGAAAAATTGGCAGTCCTTGGACGTGACTTACTCCTAGATACTTTGCCAGCTTACCTGGCAGGGGAGATCAAGCCATGTCCACAAGATCCAAGTTTGGTCACATTTTCACCGAATATTTTACCGGAAGAAGAGGTTTTGGACTGGACAAAAACCAATCGCCAAGTCTTTAACCAGATTCGGGGAATGAATCCTTGGCCGGTCGCTCATACGTTATTAAATGGTCAACGCTTAAAAGTCTATGAAGCTGAACTATGCGAAGGAAATGGAAATCCAGGAGAAGTGATTGCTTTGACCAAAAAAGAGTTGCTGGTCGCTGCAGGAGAAGGCGCATTGTCCCTTAAAGTTGTGCAGCCAGCAGGAAAACCAAAAATGTCCATCACAGACTTTTTGAATGGCGCTGGCCGTCAATTGAAAGTAGGAGATCACTTTGGAAGTTAAACAAATGAATGCGCGTGAACAGATCGTTCGAGTATTAGAAGAGGTTTTTGAACAGGGGGCTTATTCTAATATTGCACTAAATCAAGCGCTAGAACACTCTCAACTTTCAGATAAAGATAGAAGCTTTGTTACGGAAGTTGTATACGGTACTGTAGCACGGAAGATAACACTCGAGTGGTATCTCGCCCACGTAATTGAAGACCGGACGAAATTAGATCCTTGGCTCTATTATCTTTTGATGATGAGTTTGTATCAACTTGTCTATTTAGACCGCATTCCCGATCATGCCATCGTCAATGAAGCTGTCCGGATAGCAAAACGTCGAAAAGAAGGCAGTGAGAAGTTTGTCAATGCTATTCTTAGAAAGCTCCTCCGCGAGGGACTACCAGCTATTGATACGATCAAGCGAAAGAACAAACGTTATTCGGTAGAGTATTCCCTACCTGTATGGTTGGTCAAAGCATTGATCGAAGAATACGGTGAAGAACGTGCTTGCGCTATTTTTAAGAGTCTCTATCAGCGTAATAAATCCAGTATTCGTGTGATTGATCTGGACGAAAAAGAAGAGTTGGCTCAGCTACTCGAAGCAACCTCCTCTCTACTTGCTCCGTCCGCTCTCGTAAAAGAACAGGGACATTTTGCAGGACACTCCTTGTTTAAAGAAGGGCGCATTACTATTCAAGATGAGTCCAGTCAATTGGTGGCACCAGCTTTGGATTTGCAAGGAGATGAGTGGGTTTTAGATGCCTGTGCGGCGCCAGGTGGAAAGACGACCCACCTGGCTTCTTATCTCACAACTGGGAAAGTCACAGCCTTGGATCTCTATGACCATAAGCTCAAATTGATTCAAGAAAATGCTAATCGGCTCCATGTTGCGGACAAAATTTTGACAAAGAAGTTAGATGCGACAAAAGTCTTTGAAACATTTGGACCTGATGCTTTCGATAAAATTTTGGTGGATGCGCCTTGTTCAGGGATTGGTTTGATACGGAGAAAGCCTGATATCAAGTACAATAAAGAGAGTGCAGATTTTGTATCTTTACAAGCTATTCAATTGGCCATTCTGGATAGTGTTTGTCAAAGTGTGCGTAAAGGTGGTATAATAGTGTACAGTACGTGTACAATTATGGGTAAAGAGAATTTTGAAGTGGTGGACCAATTTTTGAAAAACCATCCAAATTTCGAACAAGTCCCATTGGATCACGAAAGAAAAGATATTCTTAAAAATGATTGTATCCTTATTACACCCGAATTATATGGAAGCGACGGCTTCTTTATCAGTCGTTTTAAGAGAATCTCATAATATCAGGAGGAAACTGACAGTATGGATATTACGATCTTAACCGATGTAGGTCAAAGACGGACAAATAACCAAGACTATGCAAATCAATATAAAAACAAGGCAGGAAAATCTATGGTTTTACTTGCTGATGGTATGGGAGGACACCGTGCCGGAAATATTGCTAGTGAAATGGCAGTCACAGACTTAGGTGCGGCTTGGGTTTCTTCTGAGATCGAGACGGTTAATCAAGTACGGGAATGGTTTGCAGAACATTTAGAAGCTGTGAACCGTCGGATCCATTTAGCTGGGCAAGATGATGAGCACAAAGGAATGGGAACGACATTGGAAGCCTTGGCTTTTGTAGAAGGGCAAGTGATTTATGCCCATGTTGGAGATTCGCGGATTGGCCTCATTCGTCAGGGCGAATATCAGCAGTTGACCAGTGATCATTCTCTTGTAAATGCTCTTTTGCGAGCAGGTCAAATCACAGAGGAAGAAGCAGCCCATCATCCTCAACGTAACATCATCACTCAGTCCATTGGCCAAAAAGATGAGTTGGAGCCGGATTATGGTTTGGTGACGGTTGAAGCAGATGATTATATTTTGATCAATAGTGACGGTTTAACTAATATGATTGGTCCGGATGAAATCAGAGATATTGTCTTGAGTGATGTTTCACTGGAAGAAAAAGCTCAAACCTTGATTCGTTTTGCCAATAATGCTGGAGGCTTGGATAATATCACTGTTGTACTGCTCCACTTTACTGAGGAGGACGCAGCATGATTCAAATCGGCAAAATTTTTGCCGGGCGATATAAAATCATCCAACAAATTGGACGCGGCGGGATGGCAGATGTTTATCTTGCGCGTGATTTGATTTTAGATGGGGAAGAAGTTGCAGTCAAGGTACTGCGTACGAATTACCAGACGGATCCCATTGCAGTTGCGCGTTTTCAGCGTGAAGCAAAGGCGATGGCAGAGCTGGACCATCCAAATATCGTTCGGATTACAGATATTGGCGAAGAAGAAGGACAACAATACCTTGCAATGGAATATGTTGCAGGTTTAGACTTGAAACGCTATATCAAAGAAAATGCTCCTTTATCAAATGAAGAAGCTGTTCGTTTGATGGGGCAGATCCTTCTAGCTATGCGTCTTGCCCATACGCGTGGCATTATCCATAGAGATTTAAAACCACAGAATGTCCTCTTGACACCAGATGGAACAGCAAAAGTTTCAGACTTTGGGATTGCAGTGGCCTTTGCAGAGACTAGCTTGACCCAGACCAACTCGATGTTGGGGTCGGTTCATTATTTGTCCCCTGAGCAGGCGCGTGGTTCAAAAGCTACAGTGCAAAGTGACATCTACGCTATGGGGATCATTTTCTATGAGATGTTGACAGGACACATTCCTTATGATGGAGATAGTGCAGTCACAATTGCTTTGCAGCATTTTCAAAAGCCACTCCCATCTATTCGTGAAGAAAATAAGAATGTTCCACAAGCTTTAGAAAATGTGGTGATCAAAGCGACAGCTAAAAAACTGACGGATCGCTATAAATCAGTGGCAGAGATGTATGTGGACCTTTCAAGTTGCTTGTCCTACGAGAGAAGAAATGAGAAAAAACTGATTTTTGAAGATCAATCGAAAGCTGATACAAAGACTCTTCCAAAAGTGAGTCCAACTCCAAAGACGGCTCCTGTTCCAATCTCTGAGGTACGCAGTGAAATCAGTTCGGTAGATCCTAATCGACCATTATCTGACCAGCAGACCATGGCACCAAGTAAAAAGCCAAGAAGACGCTTGCGGGCGCGCTACAAGGTCTTGTTTGTTGCTATTGCCCTAGTTCTTGCTGCCTTTACTTTCTTGTTGTATATGAGCCCAGCCAATAAAACCGTTCCAGATGTTTCCGGCAAAACCATTGCCGAAGCTAGAGCGGTTATTGAGGGACAAGACCTTCAAGTCGGTGAAGAGAAAGAAGAGTACAGTGATTCGGTTGCAGAAGGCTATGTCATTCGAACCAATCCAAATGCAGGGGCCCAAAAGAAAGAACAAAGTCGAATTGATTTGATTGTTTCAAAAGGACCAAACAGCTTTGAAATGCCAAATTACGTGGGTGAAACACGGGCAAAAGCAGAAGAAGATTTGAAAAATACTTATAAAGTATCAAGCAAAATGATCACGATTGAAGAAGTTGAGACCTTCGATTATGCTGCAGGGACAGTTCTTGAACAAACTCCAGCTCCAGGAGAGCAATATTCTCTGAATTCAAAAACTAAGATTGTTTTGAAAGTAGCGAAAGAAACGACTTCAATTGAAATGCCAAACTATGTTGGATCAACTTATGATTTTGCTAGAAGTAATTTGATTGAGATCTATGGTATTAAAGAAGCCAATATCGAATTAAGAAAAACAGAACATCTCCCTGATGGAGTATCTGTTTCTGCAGGTCAAATTGTCAGTCAAACTCCAGAAGTTTCGAGTACGGTGGATATTAACCGAACACGAATTGTTTTGACTGTATATGAGCCTAAAGTGACAGCTTCTTCAAGTACGAAAGCCTCATCAAGTTCTGATACATCTAGTTCATCCTCTGGTGAACGATCAGATACAGAAAGTTCAAGCAGTAGTGCAACTAGTGGAGATTAATAAATCAGTCTAAGACTCAGATGGATTTCTGGGTCTTTTTGATTGTCTGCTATTATCCAACCACAGACGGAAGTCAAATGAGGAAAAATTTGATAAAATAGGAAAAGATGAGGTAGACTATGTGGAAAATACAAATTTTTATTTTCGTTGAAGCCGTTTTGTTAACATTAGCAGCGATCACCATTTTATCAATCGATTTTTCCAGATTTGTTGTCTTGATGGTTCTCTTTTTGCTCCTTTTGTATTACTATTTTGGCAAACAAAAAGCGAATTTTCTATTAATCGCGCTGAGTGTGCTATTGTTTTTTATCGTGATGCTGAATCCTTTTGTGATTGCAGCCATTTTATTTGCGGTGATTTATGGTTTATTGATCGCTTACCCTTATATGTATAAGGAAAATGAAGCAGTTGTGTTTGATGTTGAAGAGAATACCGAAATTCGTCAGGAAAAAACTCGATGGATTGGTGATTTACAACATTTTTCAAAGCAAAGTCGAGGGTATCGAGATCTGAATGTGATCCGAGTTTTTGGAAATGACACCCTCCATTTAGAGGAGGTAGCCATTTGCAATTGGGACAATGTAGTGATCATTCGGAAAGGTTTTGGAAATACAAAAATTATCTTACCGATTGATTTGGAGTTACATTTACAGATTAACACCCTGTATGGAGATCTGCAGTTTTTGGATCTTCCTGTCCGTAAAATGAGGAATGAAACCATAGATATTGAAACGGCACATTATCGGAGATCGCACCGTTCTGTAAAAATTGTGTTAGTTGGTATTGTTGGGGATGTTGAGGTGATTCGCGCATGAAGAAATTAGACTATCTCCTATTGTACTTCTATTCCCTAATGGTGGTTGCGGTCATTTGTCACACCATTTTCCATTTTGTTGGTTTTCAGTGGGGCAAACTTCTCTCAGATCTTTCCTTGCTTCAATCATTCCTATTTTTGGTTTTTAGTCTGACGCTTGCATTGACGGCTTTGGTTGTCTTAATTATCAAAATTACGCAATTTGTAACGGTTCATGCAGTACAACAAAAGGTAGAAGCGATCCTAACTGCTTCACGGCGAAAAGAAATTGCCCCCAAAGAATTGAATCAACAGTTAGATTTATTGGATCAGAAGTTGCATCGACTTGAAGAAAATTTACAAAAAAGTGAAAATCGTGTGATGCGAAATGAGGAAGAAATTATTGAAATCGAGCGTAAGAGAATTGCGCGCGATCTACACGATACGGTTAGTCAAGAATTATTTGCAGCTAATATGATTTTGTCCGGAGTGGCTTCACAGGCTCTTGAGTTAGAGAAAAGTCAGATCCAGCAACAACTAAATGGTGTATCGGATATTTTGGGTACAGCCCAAAATGATCTACGTGTCTTGCTCTTACATCTTCGTCCTACAGAATTGGAAGGAAAAAGTTTAGTAGAAGGTATGGAGATGATTTTTAGAGAATTGAAGGAAAAGAGTGACCTAACAGTTGTCTTCCATCATAATGAAGTGAGTATTCCAAAAGATATGGAAGAACATCTGTTTCGGATCGTCCAAGAAATTGTTAGCAATACCTTGAAACATGCTAGAGCTCAACAAATGGATGTCTTTTTGCATCAGGAGGGGAAACAACTTCATTTACGGATGGTAGATGATGGAATCGGGTTTGAGCAAGAAAAATTGGAACGATTGAGTTATGGGTTGAAAAATATTCAAGAGCGTGTAGAAGACATGGCGGGAACCATTAAAATAAGAACGAGTCCTCAAAAGGGAGTAGCTGTAGATATTCGTGTTCCCCTTCTTGTAAAAGATAAAAATGAAAAGGAAACTGTATGAAAGTATTATTAGTAGACGACCATGAAATGGTCCGGTTGGGATTAAAAAGCTTTTTGTCCATGCAAACCGATATTGAGCAAGTCTCAGAGGCACAAAATGGGCAAGAAGGCGTGGAGTTGGCGCTGAAAGAAAGACCAGACGTCATCATCATGGATATTGTGATGCCAGAGATAAATGGAATCGATGCAACTCTAGCCATCCTAAAAGAGTGGCCGGAAGCTAAAATTGTCATTTTGACGTCTTATTTGGATAACGAAAAGATCTACCCGGTTTTAGATGCAGGTGCAAAAGGTTATATCTTAAAGACTTCGTCGGCAACTGAGATCTTACAGGCTGTAAGGAAGGTTGCAAAGGGAGAATTTGCGATCGAGACAGAAGTTAGTCAAAAAGTTGAGTCTCGAAAGAACCATGCTGAATTGCATGATGATTTGACGGCTAGAGAACGAGATATTCTGTCTTTATTGACCAAAGGATATGAAAATCAACGCATAGCAGATGAACTCTTTATTTCTTTAAAAACGGTAAAAACCCATGTCTCCAACATCTTATCAAAATTAGAAGTCAGTGATCGGACGCAAGCAGTCGTCTATGCCTTCCGACACCATCTGGTGAATCAAGAAGATTTTTAAGTTGAAACATGCTATAATAGAGCAAGGAAAATAGGGGGGAGACAAGTGGACGCAAAATTACGTTATAAAGCAAAAAAAGTAAAAATCGTCTTTTTTGATATTGACGATACATTACGTGCAAAAGAAACTGGGTTGATCCCAGAATCTGTAAAAGACGTCTTTCGTCAGTTGAAAGAAAAGGGAATTCTAACAGGGATTGCAACCGGTAGAGGGGTTTTTGGAGTTGTTCCTGAAATTATGGACTTAAAGCCGGATTTTCTAGTCACCTTAAACGGTGCCTATATTGAAGATACCAAAGGAACTGTGATCTACCAATCACCCATCAATGAAGCAATCGTTTCTTCTTTTGTGGATTGGGCCAAAGAATCCCAGATTGATTATGGGTTAGTGGCTAGTCATCAAGCTGCCCTGTCCAATCGTACACCTTTGATCAGTGATGCTATTGACATCATTTATCCCAACTTACCAGTAGATCCATATCTGCATTTGAAAGAACCAATTTTCCAAATGTGGACCTTTGATGAAGATGATGGTGATTTAGAATTATCACCTTCCTTACAAGAGGAGTTACGTCTAGTTCCATGGCACCCACATTCATCTGATGTTGTTCGTTTTGATCGATCAAAGGCTTCTGGAGTCTCTCAACTTGTAAATCATTTGGGCTTGAAGCCAGAAAATGTTTTGGTCTTTGGGGATGGCTTAAATGATCTCGAACTATTTGATTATGCTGGGATTAGTATCGCAATGGGAATATCTGCCCCAGAGTTACAAGAAAAAGCTGATTATATCACTAAAAATTTGGAAGAAGATGGCATATTCTATGCCTTAGAGGAGTTAAATATGGTTGAAAAAGAATTGACGTTACCACAGTTAGAACTTGCTACGGTTGACGGTCCTGTCGCTGTGATCAAAACCAATCACGGTAAGATGAACATTCAATTGTTCCCGGATCAAGCGCCAAAAACAGTTGCAAACTTTGTAGCTCTTGCTAAGTCTGGTTATTATGATGGTGTCATTTTCCATCGGATTATTAAAGATTTTATGATCCAAGGGGGAGATCCTACTGGTACAGGTATGGGTGGTGAATCCATCTATGGTGAGAGCTTCGAAGACGAATTTTCAAAAGAACTGTACAATATTCGCGGAGCCCTTTCGATGGCAAATGCTGGACCAAACACAAATGGTAGCCAATTCTTTATTGTACAAAATCAACATCTCCCATATTCGAAAAAGGAATTGGTCCGCGGTGGCTGGCCTGAAGAAATTGCTGAAATCTATACGACAGAAGGGGGAACTCCTCACCTAGATCAACGCCATACCGTATTTGGACAATTGATGGATGAAGCTTCTTTTGCTGTGTTGGATGAGATCGCGGCTGTTGAGACAGGGATGATGGATAAGCCAGTAGAAGATGTCGTGATTGAAACCATCGAGATTGAGGACTAATATGAAAATTGGAGATAAGTTAGAAGGGACCATTACAGGCATTCAACCTTATGGTGCCTTTGTTGAACTAGAGTCGGGTGTCACGGGCTTGATTCATATCTCAGAGATTAGAAGTGGTTATGTAAGTAATATTCATGATATTCTTTCAATTGGAGAAAAAGTCTTTGTCCAAGTCATCGATGTTGATGAATATTCTAAGAAAGCTAGCCTCTCTCTGAGAACACTAGAAGAAACACCACAACGAAGTATTCGACACCATCGTTTTTCAAATGACCGCCACAAGAGTGGTTTTGCGCCCTTAGCTCAACAGATGCCGACCTGGGTTAAAGAAGGAAAGGTATTCTTTAGCAAACAAGAAAAAAAATAAAAACTTCGATAGGTTGATGAAACCTATCGAAGTTTTTTTGATATAGAGAATTATTCAAATTCGTAAAGGGTAGTAGAAAGGTAACGTTCTCCATTATCTGGTGCAAGAGCAAGAACTTTTTTACCGCTTCCCAATTCTTTTGCGACTTCAATAGCAGCATAGATAGCAGCTGCGCTTGAGATACCGACTAAGAATCCTTCAGCTCCACCGATAGCGCGCGCAAGTTCGAAAGCTTCTTCTGAAGATACGCGACGAACACCATCATATGCATTAGTGTCTAAAGTATTTGGGATAAAACCAGCTGAAATCCCTTGGATTTTATGTGGTCCAGGTTTTTCGCCAGAAAGGACTGCAGATTCATTGGCCTCAACGGCATAGACTTTGACAGCAGGATTATTCTTTTTCAAAGTATGAGAAATACCAGAAACAGTACCACCAGTACCAACACCTGCGACAAAAGCATCTAAACCATCTTTTCCAAAGGCATCAACGATTTCTTGTCCTGTTGTTCTTTCATGTACCTCTGGGTTAGCAGGGTTTTCAAATTGAAGAGGAAGGAAGCCATTCCTTTCTGCAGCGATTGCTTCAGCTTTAGCGATAGCGCCTTTCATTCCTTCACTTCCAGGAGTCAAAACGAGTTCAGCTCCATAGGCTTGGATGATTTTACGACGTTCCACACTCAT
Source organism: Streptococcus sp. (assembly GCA_030825825.1). Lineage (GTDB taxonomy): Bacteria > Bacillota > Bacilli > Lactobacillales > Streptococcaceae > Streptococcus. The sequence continues at coordinate 15,873 of JAPJPE010000010.1, forward strand.
GGTTTCAGGCATGACAATCACAACTTTGTAGCCTTTAGCTGCGCCAACCCATGACAAGCCAATCCCTGTGTTCCCACTAGTTGCTTCGACAATGGTATCACCTGGTTTGATCAAGCCATCCGCTTCAGCTTTTTCAATCATGCTCAAAGCAATCCGGTCTTTGACAGATGATCCAGGATTGAAGGCTTCGAGTTTGACATAGACATCTGCAGCTCCTTCAGGAACAAGACGATTCAATTTGACAATCGGAGTGTTCCCAATCAATTCTGTAATATTTTCATAAATAGCCATAATATACCTCAGTTCTAGGTTTTCTTGATACTAACAAGTATAGTCCCTTGCGGGAAGAATGTAAAATATAGAAATTTTATGGGTGTGATAAAAAAAAACTATCGTTGCCGATAGTTTTTTAATTATTTTTCTACAGAAAGTAGGGGGACTTCAACCTCGCGAATTCCTTGATCCTCAATAATGACTTTGCCATTGTAAAATTCGACTAAAGCTGCTGTGATAGAACTTGTGTTTTCTTTATCCACAAAAATCGTTGTCATCACCTGATCTGTGAACATTGGATCTTGTTCCGCCAATTGATGGTCTTTTAAGAAATTAGCAAATTCTTGGTATTGGGAATAAGAAAGTGTGATCCCAAGAACCACTTGCTCTTTGATTTCTACCAGTCCAATTTCTCGAACTGCTTGTGCCACACTTCCAGCATAAGCACGAATTAGACCGCCAGCACCTAATTTAATACCTCCAAAATAGCGTGTAACCACGACACAACTATTAGTGATGCGATGATTCTCCAAAACTCCTAACATCGGTACCCCAGCTGTTCCGCTAGGCTCTCCATCATCACTGGTCCGTTTGATATCACTTTGTTCTCCTATGATGAAAGCAGAGCAGTTATGTGTAGCCTTATAGTGTTCCTTTTTGATGGCATTGATAAAATCTCTAGCTTCCTCTTCAGAGGAGACTCGCTTGACATGACAAATGAATTTTGATTTTTTGATTTCTTCTTGAACAGTACCGTTCTCTTTAAATGTAACATATTCCATATTCTTATTTTACAAAAAAAGAACGATTTTCTCCAACTTTTGCGAATTAATAAGTATGAAGATAGAAGATTCTTATGGAAGACTCTTAACAGAGAGCCAGATGACAGACGATTTAAAAAAAATGGCCCAAGAACTCCCAACCATAGAAAAACAAAATGGAAGGTACCAATGTTTTCGATGTGGCAGTATGATTGATCAAAAACTTTGGAAGTTGAGTGAAGAGGTCCTGTATTGTAGAGCTTGTATCCAATTGGGAAGGATCCGGAGTGATCAAAAACTTTATGCTATTGCACAGCAAGACTTTGAAGGAAAAGAGGTGTTAAACTGGAAAGGAACCTTGACTTCCTATCAACAAGAGGTATCAGATGGTCTCATCAAAGCAGTTAAAGAAGGAAAAAATGCCTTGGTACATGCTGTGACAGGAGCTGGGAAAACGGAAATGATGTACCAGGTTGTAGCAACAGCGATCAAGAGTGGACAAGCAGTTTGTATTGCTACCCCAAGAATCGATGTCTGTATCGAACTGTACGGAAGGATGAAGGAAGATTTTTCCTGTTCTATATCGTTGCTTCATGGGGAATCGGAGCCCTATTTTAGAACACCTTTGGTAATCGCAACAACTCACCAATTGTTAAAGTTTTATCAGGCCTTTGATCTCCTTATTATAGATGAGGTCGACGCTTTTCCCTTTGTAGATAATCCGATGTTATACAAAGCAGCTCAGAATGCGATAAAAAAAGAAGGGAATACCCTTTATTTAACAGCAACCTCTACAGATGAGTTAGATAAAAAGGTTAAGAAAAAAGAAATCATCCGTTATAGTCTTCCAAGACGTTTCCATGGGAACCCACTAGTGGTTCCAGAAATAAAATGGGTATCGAAAATTAGAGAAAAAATAGAAAAAGGAAGAATCCCCTACGAACTATTGAAACTAATCAAGAAGCAAAGACAGACTCACTACCCATTGTTAATCTTTGTATCTGAAATTGAATTAGGACAACAATTTAAAGAGAATATAAAAACCTACTTTCCGAAAGAAAAAGTAGGTTTTGTATCCTCTCAGACACAGGATCGCTTGAGAATTGTAGAAGAATTTAGAAATAAAGAAAAAACAATACTAGTCTCAACTACCATTCTAGAAAGAGGAGTGACCTTTCCGCTTGTAGATGTTTTTGTTTTAGAAAGCAACCATCGCTTGTTTACGAAAAGTGCCCTTGTACAAATCTCAGGAAGAGTTGGACGTAGCAAAGAAAGACCAACAGGCCAATTGCTCTTTTTATCAGATGGAATAACAAAAGAAATGAAAAAAGCAATCAAGGAAATAAAACAAATGAATCAGGAGGCTGGATTTTGAAAGAATGTCTGCTTTGTAATAAAGAGTTAAAAACTAGTGAACATTTTACAGATCTTATTTTTATAAATCAACAAGAAAAATGGATTTGTAAAGAATGCAAAGAAAACTTCGAACAAATTGGCGAAATTCATTGTCCTAAGTGCTTTAAAGATAAGGAGGAGAAAGTATGTAAAGATTGTGAGTTCTGGGAAGACAAAGGGAATACTGTTCAACATGAAGCTTTATATAGATATAATGGAGCAATGAAAGACTATTTCAAACGATATAAATTTGAAGGAGATCGTTTGTTAGGAATGGTATTTGCAAGTGACATCAAAAAAGCGTTGAAAAAGTATAAAAACTATACAATAATACCAACTCCAATTAGCCATGAAAAAAAGCAAGAGAGAGGATTCAATCAAGTCTCGACTATACTAGATTTTGCAGAAATAAAGTACAGCACTCTATTTCAAAAAGAAGACAGCTTGGCACAATCAAAAAAAACAAGAGAAGAAAGATTAAAAACCTCTCAACATTTTCAATTAAAAGAAGAAGTTCCAATAAGGCAAAAGTATCTTATCTTCGATGATATATACACAACTGGCAAAACAATCGAATTAATGAAGCGCCTGTTAATTGAAAAAGGTGTGAAAGAAATAAAGACATTTTCAATTGCGAGATAAAAAAAGATTTGCAAAAAGTTTATGAAAGCGTTATAATATACATATAAATAAAAACATAATGTTTAGAAAGTAGGTACTAATATGATTAAATATAGTATCCGTGGTGAAAACCTAGAAGTAACAGAAGCCATTCGCGACTATGTCGTTTCTAAACTCGAAAAGATTGAAAAATATTTTCAGGCAGATCAAGAGCTAGACGCTCGTGTAAACTTAAAAGTTTACCGTGAAAAGACCGCAAAAGTAGAAGTAACCATTCCACTTGGATCTATTACACTTCGTGCAGAAGATGTGTCTCAGGATATGTACGGTTCAATTGATCTGGTTGTAGATAAAATTGAACGTCAAATTCGTAAGAATAAAACAAAAATCGAAAAGAAAAATCGTATTAAATCTGGTGCAGGTAAGTTATTTACCGATGCAGTTGTAGAAGAAGCAACAACTACAGAAAAAGTTGTTCGCTCAAAAACAATTGATCTAGAACCAATGGATTTAGATGAAGCTATTCTTCAAATGGATCTATTAGCACACGACTTCTTCATTTATCGTGATGTGGAAGACAACACAACTAATGTTATCTACCGTAGAGAAGATGGAGATATTGGTCTATTGGAAGTAAAAGAATAGAGATTAAAAACATCAATTAAATTATAGAAGGATCAGGAGCAATTTTGCTCCTGATTTTTTAGATAACCCAAAGAAGTAAGAATATTTTTTAAGAAAATAAATTTTTTTGAGAAAAAGTGTTGACAGTAAGGTGAGGTCATGATATACTAATATAGTTGTCGCGCGAGAGCGACAAAGACCTTTGAAA
>JAPJPE010000011.1:0-15904 GCA_030825825.1 Streptococcus sp.
CTGCCACTCCTAGACTCCGGAGCATCTTTGCCCGAGAGGCTTGTGCAACATCGACTCCATTGGGTTCAAATCCCACTAATAGATTAAAGGTATAAATGGTCATGCTGTTCCTCCCTCTAATCGCTTAAAGATCTCTTTCAGAGCATCTTTTTCAGGCAGTTCCAAGATCCGCACTTGCTTTCTTAACAATGATTTAAAGGTGTCTGGCTGCTGGACTAATGCTTCTAATTGATTTCTCATTTCTTCTACTGTATCGGTAATCGTGCTCAATTCTTTATAGGCTTCCTGGTGCACCGTACTCTTCAACCCAAACAAGACTTGCCCATTTTCAAGAGCATGAAGGCTACTGTTCCACACTTCTTCTCCTTGGTTGCAATCCAGATAAATAGAGCATCTAGCTAATAAACTCTCATAATTTCCCAGCGAAATCCCTGGATAGAGGCGTACATTTGGTCGAGCTGCTAAATCTGTTAATTTCGGACCCATGGCCGTTAAGGCTGCAATGTGAAAGGTCACTTGTGGGGATTGTTGGACCAGGCTAGTTAAGCCTTCAACTTCTTGAGAAGCCGTCATAACCAGGGCTTCTGGTTGAAAACTTTCTTGCTCCACATCTACCAACCCCGACAGAGCCGTGATTCCGTCTTTTTTCTCACTCAAAAGGCCAGCTTCTACCAACAAAATCTGGCCAACATGCTCTTTAATATCATCTAGAGCATGAGCTTCACGAGCACAGTAGGCTAGTCGCTCCTTTGGTATCTCTTTCACAACATCTAACAATGTTTTATCCATCAAAAGGATGGCTTCATTGTCTGGCAAGACTTGTTTCAGAACGGCTCTCAGCAACTCTTCTTTATTCGCATACAACTGGTCGCGTCCCTTAGGAGTTTGATGCAAAAAGGTTCCTTGCAAGACAAAATGAAGCAGTACTTCTTCTTGTTGACGATTCAAATAAATGTCTAAATAAGGTTGACCGGTTTCCGTAAGGAGACTTTGCTTGCTTCTCCAGCCATAGCGGTTGTAAACATCAATGGAGGCGATCTCCTCTCCCTGACCAAACCACTCCACTCTTTCAACCGTTCGTGACAAGATATCCTCTCGCAAAACCACATTGGCACGACGTTCCTCACCATCAAAAAGATAGGTCGTAATCCCCAAGGTCCAACATTCCCATAAATCTGGAACTTCTAGATCATTGAAAAATAATGGTTGCCCAACTTTTGATGCCGGGTCTTTTTGGGTAAAAAAGGTCGCCAGACTATCTGTCTGTTGATCCAAATCTGTTTCCAAATTGGTCACAAACACACGGTAGGGCTGGCCAAGTTTGTCCAATAATTTTCGCAAACGATCCAGCTCTCTGGTCTGCTCTGATGCAATAATGAACATGCTGATCCTTTCTCATCAATAAGTTCTTAGTCCATGGTTTCAACGAAACTGAGGTTGATCACCACGCGCTCATAGGTTTCTGACTCTTGTAAGCCAGCTTCTTCTAGTTTTTCAAGAGCCCGTTTCAACCGCGTTTTATAGATATAGCGGTGCCAGGTCAGATCATAGCCCAACATCCCAAGAAGAGCCAATTTTTCTTGCTTGGCTTCCATCTCATCCAGTACCCGCTTTTCTGTCCAAACCTGGGACAGAGTATCTGAACGACCCACGCGATACCAATAAATACATTTCTCCGTATGGACCACCCGATTGGCTTTTAAGAAGAGCTTGTACATGAGAAAGTTATCTTCAACATTTTTTCCGACCGGAAAACGAAGTCCTTCAAATAAACCACGCTTATAGAGCTTCATCATGGCACAAGCCCAGGCCATATCTCTGGTCTCCTGAATGGCATCGTGGTCCATAATTGCTCGCCCCTCATAAAGGATCTCTGAATAATCATCGTCCGTTACCTTGATCAAGTATTTGCTACTACTGTCATCATAGAGGTTATAGTTGGCTACCGAGACATCCGCATCATACTTCTTCAGTTGGCGATAGAGCACTTCTACATAGTCCTCCGTCACCCAGTCATCTGGATCAATAAAGGTGATGTAATCACCAGTCGCTAACTCAATCCCTGTATTACGAGCAGCAGATAAGCCCCCATTTTCTTGACGGACATAGCGGATACGCGCATCCTTCCTAAAAAATTCTTTACAGATCTCTTCTGATTGGTCTGGCGAACCATCATTGACCAATATGATCTCTAAATTCGGGTAAGTCTGATGGATAACCGTTTCCAAACATTGCCTCAAATAAGCTTCTACATTATAGATGGGAATGATAATACTGACTACTTCATTTGCTTCCATACTTCTTCTCATTTCTCTTTAAATAATCGCGAATCGCTGTCACCATCTCCTGCACCTGATCATCCCTAAACACCTGATTCTCACCATTCTCCACATGATTGGTTCCTTCAAAAGAAAAAATAGGGAGACCTTGTCGACTGATCGTTTGCGTGATTTGATCGACCTCATCATAGGGATTGATATCCAGATAAACATCCAATTTTTCTAGGACTTTTCGACTGGTCAAGGGATCAAAAGAGGGATAAAGAAAGAGGTTAGGGTAGCGTTCCAATTGCACCAAGTTAAAACCAAAATGACTATGGGCAAGGACATGAATCGCTACGTCCGGCAACTCTTTTAACAACGTCTCCAACTCGTGGATATCTGCTGTATGGGTATAAATAGCCGCATGATAAGGAAAATCTCCCACTAGATCTTGATAGGTTTGCTTCAAAATCGGTTTTCGAAGCAAAATTTCCTCCCAAGAGAGGGTATAATAAAACCACCATAATTCACGAAAACGATTGAAACGTTTAGAGGTCCATGGTTTATTATGAGAGGTGTAGTGAACGACTGCTGGGATCCCTTGGAAGGCATCATACCAGTCCAAATCACCATAGAGATATTGATCCTTATCAGACCCTACTTGTAGATTATAGGTCCAAGGTAATGGATACCAAGCATCTTTGAAATACAGGTTCAAAATTCCTTGATCTCCGTAGACATGCTGATGGTGCTTGCGAGTGAGGTCAAAAAGAGCCTCTGTCACTTGGTGCTCTTGCCACCAAGCCTTATCAATCACCAAAAGTCCAGCATTAAAACCATCTGTCGTCGTCGGCTTATCAACCACTGCACCCAGTCCATAACCTTTTAGATCGACCTCAAATAAAGGCGATAAATCCTGTGTAAAGATCATATCACAATCCAGATAGAGGATTCGCTCCTCTTCCACCATCTCTGGAATAGCGTAACGGAAATAGGTTGTATAGTGAATATGGTCACTTGGAAGCGAAAAGGACTGGAATTGCTCGGGAGACATCCGACAATTGATCACTTCCGAATCCAACTGGCGCAAGCGCTGATTCATGATAGTAAACCACTCAGTTGGTAGATCTTCATTTAAGACATAAATTTTCAACTGGTCCTGATGGGCACACAGTGACTTCATAGCGGTCTCCAACTTTTCCATATAAGACAGATTGGCTGAAAACACGACAGCTTTTTTACTCATAACTTCCCCTTTTTTCTTTCATTAGAATACCATTTTCAAGTGAGGAAAACAATTTCTAAGCCCCAAAAAAGAGGCCTAGACAAGTGTCTATGACCTCTTTTACATCGGTTTCTTATTTTGGGTCTAATTCAGCTAGTGTATCGTCTACCAAACTTGCCCCTAAGACATGCTTGAAGTGATTCAAAGCAAACTGGTGATTTTCAGGAGTGAGCGATGCCACTGCAGGTTCCACAACTTCGATCTGATAACCCAGATTGTAGGCATCAACCGCTGTATGAAGGACACAGATATCGGTCAAGACACCCGTCAAAATAACGGTATCCACATGACGTTCCCGAAGGCGGATATCTAGATCCGTCCCTGAAAAAGCAGAATAATGACGTTTGTCCATCCAAAAGACACGTGAATCCGCTTTATGTTCTCGATAAAAATCTGCTAAAGGGCCGTACAAATCGCGTCCACTAGTCCCAATGATATTATGGGGTGGGAAGAGCTTGCTTTCAGGATGAAAAGGATCGTCTACATCATGCGCATCAATGGCAAAAAAGACATAGGCTCCTTGATCAAAGGCCAATTGGGTCACCTGAGCAATAGTCTCAGAAATGGCTTGTGCAGGAGCACCTGCCGTAAGCTTACCATCATCCGCCACAAAATCGACAGTATAGTCAATTGAAATCAAAGCTTTGGTCATTAGTAATCTCTTTTCTTAATTTCTTCAAAAATATCTGGTATCAACACTTTAAGATAAGTTCCCTTCATTCCAAGAGAACGGCTTTCAATAATGCCGGCCGACTCCAATTTCCGAAGTGCATTGACAATCACAGAACGGGTAATGCCAATCCGATCTGCGATGATAGAAGCAGTCAACTGACCTTCATTGCCTTTCAATTCACTAAGAATGGCAGAAACAGCCCGCAATTCAGAGTAAGACAAGGTATTGACAGCCATATTCACTGCTGTACGGCGACGAATATTCTTCTCGTCCTCCTCGCGTTGGTAGTTCAACATTTGAATCCCTACCACGGTACTAGCAATCTCAACCAAGATCAAATCATCATCCGCAAACTGTTTATCATTGCGCCAAATGATTAAGGAACCCAACCGAATCCCAGAAACATGAATAGGCGCAATGGTGGTCAAGCCATCAGGAAATTCAGACTTGGTTTCAACCGGAAAGATACTCAAATCATGGTCCACATCTAAATTAGCTTCTGTATCGTAGACCAAACTAGCCGCCTTGGCATAATCTTCTGGTAGTTTTTTATTTTGGAAGAAAGCTTCTACCCGGTCATTGTTGGTCTTGTATCGCATGAAATAACCAAGAAGAGTTCCCTTGCTATTAATGATACAGGCATTACAGTGAATAATATCCGCCAATTGCTGGGCAATATCATTGTAAGGCATCTCTACCTGTAACTGTTCATCAGTCCGTTTCAAAATGGATGTAATTTTACGTGTCTTTTCTAATAAGTTTGCCATAATAAACCTCGCATATAGTCAGCTCAAGTATATCATATAAGTGTGGGAATTTCAATCAAATTATCTGAAAATTATTTATTTTTTCTACAATTGTGCGCAATTCAGAAAAATGTCGTTTCGATGACATGGATTCTATAGAATGAATCAAAAAAAGATTGAAGACTTTCCTCTTCAATCCTTTATCTAATTAGCGTCTGTATTGTTTCAAGAAACGAGTCATTTTTTCTTGAATTTGAGCCAATTCATCCACACGTGGAAGGTATACAATCCGGAAGTGATCGGGGTCCTTCCAATTAAAGCCACGTCCATGAACCAAGAGAATTTTTTCTTGTTTCAAGAAATCTAAGACAAATTGCTCATCATCATCCACTCGATACATGTCCCGATCAATCTTAGGGAAGATATACAGACCAGCTTTTGGCTTAACAGCTGAGAGGCCTGGAATCTCATTGATGGCTTTGTAAATAAAGTTCCGTTGTTCGTAGATTCGACCACCTGGAAGCAAGAGTTCATCCACAGATTGATAGCCTCCAAGAGAGGTTTGAACAACATGTTGAGATAAAACGTTTGAACAAAGGCGCATATTGGACAACATGTTCAAGCCTTCGATATAGCCCTTCACATGATGCTTCGGACCAGACAGAACCATCCAACCAACACGGAAACCTGCAATCCGGTGAGATTTTGACAAGCCATTCATACTCACACAGAAAAGATCAGGCGCTAAGCTTGCAATAGCCGTGTGCTTTTCGCCATCCATGACCAAGCGATCGTAGATTTCATCCGCAAAGATGATCAAGTTATTTTGGCGAGCAATCTCTACAATCTCAAGCAAGATCTCATCTGGATAGAGGGCACCCGTTGGGTTATTCGGGTTGATGACAACGATGGCTTTGGTATTTGAGGTAATTTTCGACTTGATATCCTCGATATCTGGATACCAGTTTGCTTCTTCATCACAAAGATAGTGAACCGCATTCCCACCAGCTAGGCTGACAGCTGCTGTCCAAAGAGGATAGTCCGGCATAGGAACCAAGACTTCATCGCCATTGTCGAGCAGTCCTTGCATGGACATGACGATCAGCTCACTCACTCCATTTCCAAGGTAAATATCATCAATATCCACATTTGGAATTTTTTTCAACTGGCAGTACTGCATGATGGCCTTGCGGGCTGAAAAGATCCCTTTTGAATCCGAATAGCCTTCACTATCACGCGCATTCATGATCAAATCATGGATAACTTCATCTGGAGCTGTAAAACCAAATTCAGCAGGATTCCCTGTATTCAAACGAAGAATTTTTTCTCCATTTGCTCGCATGCGCATGGCTTCTTCCAAGACTGGACCACGAATATCGTAAGCGACATGTTCGAGTTTGCTTGATTTATTATATTCCTTCATATTCTGCCTCGATTCACGAAATTATCTCTATTATACCACTAGTTCAAATAGAGTACAAATTGAGGACTTTAAAAATTCTGCAAAAATATACCAGAAAAGTGAGACTTTACCTTTACATTCTAGCTTAAAAGGAATAAAATATAAGTGTATAAAGAATAGAAGAACTTCTATTCTATCCATGTTTTCAAGCTATAAGGAGGTAGGGTTATGTCTCAAAAATACGAAAACATCATGGTCGCCGTCGATGGTTCCCATGAAGCAGAATTAGCCTTCGAAAAAGGGGTTAATGTTTCTCTTCGCAACGGCTCTAAATTGACTATTGTCCACGTCATCGATACCCGTGCCCTTCAAAGTGTCTCAACCTTTGATGCTGAAGTCTACGAAGAATTGCAAGAAGAAGCCAATGAATTGCTCAAAGGCTACAAGGAACGTGCTGAAAAAGTCGGGGTTCAAAATGTTGCAACTGTTGTAGAAATGGGGAATCCAAAAGTCCTCTTGGCCAATGATATCCCAAGCAAAGAAGGGGTTGACCTTATTTTGGTCGGTGCTACTGGACTCAATGCATTCGAACGCTTAATGGTCGGATCCTCCTCAGAATACATCCTTCGCCACGCCAAAGTAGACTTACTAGTGGTGCGCGATAAGGATAAAACCATGTAAGAAAGAAAAAGTTTGGAACCTTTGTTCCAAACTTTTTTAGTTGTCTTTTTTTGCTTCTTTTTGTTTCGCGTGTTTTTCGTAGGCCTTGAGCTGGCGATCGAGTTCTTTTCGGATAGCTGGTTCTGGGGCGTATTTTTCTTCCCAATCATCTGGCTTCAAAATCTTGTGAGTCACTGGATCAAAGTGCGCTCTTCCATCTGGGAAAATCTTACCCATATTTGCTCGATGAACAATCTCAAAGACCTCTTCAGGATCCACTCCCATTAGAACAAAGCTACCATAAGTCAGATAGAGGGTATCGATCAAGGCATCGACCTGTCCCACCATGGAAATCTCAGCCGGATGCTTGCTACGCACCTTATCTGCAGCCTTATCCAGAGCTTCGTGAAGGGCCGCTACCGAGCGATCGAATTCTTCCTCACTTGAGCTAGCTGCTCGAACAAATTCCACCAGTTCCTCTTGCTTGAACATGGTCCGATAAAGGGCATCTTGATGTTGCCAGACCACTGGTTTCTCCTGGGTTTCCCCATCCATTACACCATGGAAGGTTTTGACCTTATTGAAGTGATCATCCTTAGAAAGAAAGAGTTCTTTCTCTGAGAGAATACCAAAGTGTTGCAGGGCTTTTTGAATGCCATCCTTGCCATTACTAGTCGTGGTATGCTTGGCAATCGCTTTGACACTAGTGGTTCCATTTCCCATCGCAATGGACAAGCCAACTCCCGAAAGCATTTCTAAGTCATTATCCGAATCCCCAAAAGCCATCACCTCGTCGATATCAAAGCCAAATTCCTGGCCAACGATGCGGATGCCTTCTAGCTTCGAAATACCTGGGTTGAGGACGTCTGCTGCAAAAGGACTGGAACGTGTAAATTTCAGATGTGGAAACTCTTTTTCAATTTTTGCAGTCTCTTCCGGACTCGATAAGATCAGTACTTGGTAGATTGGTTCCTGCGCTAGTGCATAGAGGGTGTCCTGATCTTGTGGGACGACCTTGCTGACCACTTTGTTAAATCCTCGACTGACTGTTCGGGCCATTTTGCGAGGCACAAAGCGACTGGACCAGGTTGAAATAGGACTCATCCCAAAACTCATGATCCGAGAACCAAATACCCCATCCTTGGTACCGAGAGCAATTTCCTTACGGTGTTCTCGAGCATAGTCGATCAACTGGTGCAGGCTCTTTTTGTCGATTGGGCTTGTAAACAGTACGCGATCCTTGGTCAAAATATATTGACCATTATAGGTTACTGCAAAGTCAAAGCCATAGCGTTCCATAAAGGGTTTGACAAAGGCAGGTCCCCGCCCTGTCGCAAGGCCTACATAGATTCCTTCTTCCTTCAAAGATTGAATAGCTTTTTCTGTTGATTTTAAGACCGCTCGACTATCATTGACCAGGGTCCCATCGATATCAAAAAAGACTGCTTTTATTTCCATGTCTACTGTTTCTTTCTTTTTATGATAAAATAAATTATATCACATATTCCAAGGAGCTTCACATGTTTAAAAAAATTTTAGCACTTCATACAGGAGGGACTATTTCCATGGCTGCTGATGACTCTGGGACAGTAATTACTAATGAAATCAATCCCATGACCCAAGTTATTTCTCCAATTGAAGGAATTGAAGTCACCTCTGAGGATATCTTCAATCTACCCAGTCCACAAATGACACCGCATCACATGTTAGCTCTATATCAAAGAATCAAAGAGGCAGCCAGCCACTTCGATGGGATCGTCATTACACACGGGACCGATACGCTGGAAGAAACAGCTTATTTCTTGGATACCATGGAGTTACCTGAAATCTCCGTGGTGATTACAGGAGCCATGCGAAGTTCCAACGAACTTGGAAGTGACGGTGTCTATAATTTCTTAACAGCCCTCCGAGTGGCAGCCGATCCAAAAGCACGTGATAAGGGTGTCTTAGTCGTCATGAACGACGAAATTCATGCGGCCAAGTACGTCACCAAAACCCACACCACCAATGTCAGTACCTTTCAGACACCAACCCACGGCCCTCTGGGGTTGGTCATGAAAAAGGAAATCCTCTTCTTTAAAACAGCTGAGCCACGAGTGCGCTTCGATCTCGATAAAATTGAAGGTTTCGTTCCCATTATCGCTACTTATGCTGGTATGAAAACTGATCTGTTAGATCTACTGGATCACTCAAAAATTGATGGCCTCATTATTGAAGCCTTTGGAGCTGGAAATATCCCTAAAGAAACTGCCCATAAACTCCAAGAATTCATAGATGCCGGACTTCCAATCGCTTTAGTGTCCCGCTGCTTCAACGGGATCGCAGAACCAGTTTACGCGTATGAAGGAGGTGGCGTCCAACTCCATCAAGCCGGTGTCTTTTTCATCAAAGAATTAAATGCCCCCAAAGCTCGCATCAAACTTCTCATCGCCCTCAATGCCGGCCTAAAAGGACAAGAACTCAAAGAATATATCGAAGGGTAGCATAAGATACAAAGGGCGTAGCGGATACAGTCAAAATAGGGAATTCGACGCAGAATCATTAGATTCTAGGAGGATTCATCTTTTTGACACAATCCGCAGCCCGTGTTCAGTTAATAAGGTACAAAGCCCGTAAAATGCCAAGTGAAAATAGGAAATTGTCGCCGGGAGCGAAGCTCACAAGAAAATTTATCTTTTTCACACAGCATTTAGGGCGTGTTCAATTCGTGTAACGGCAAGCACTAGGGTGCCTTGCCTACACGACTCACTAACTCCTCAGGTGGATGGTATCGATCCACCTTCGTCCTGTCGCAATTCAACAAGATACAAATCCCGTAAAATGCCATCTTAAAAGTGAGTAGAGTGGAAACAACACATTTCCACTCTACTCACTTTTTATGATCTAATCTAAATGTTCTTGCTTCTCCAGATAAAGAGAGAGCAAATGCCAATCTGGGTGTTCTCGCCAATCTGGAGTGGCTACGATCTGGCTAGCAACTTTCCTTGCTTCTTCAAGAATGGGATAATCTTCAACTAGGTCTGCTACTTGAAACTCTGGTATTCCTGATTGACGGGTTCCAAAAATTTCACCTGAACCCCGCATTTTCAAATCTTCCTCTGCCAGCACAAACCCATTGGTCGTCTCTGTCATGATTTTCATACGCTGTTTGCCACTATCTGTTTTAGGATTGGCCACTAGAATAGCATAGGATTGCTTATTTCCCCGACCAACCCGGCCTCGAAGCTGGTGCAGTTGGCTAAGACCAAATCGATCTGCATCCATAATAACCATAACAGTCGCATTGGGTACGTTGACTCCTACTTCAATAACAGTCGTGGATACTAGAACATCCACTTGGTGCTCTTTAAAGGCCTGCATAATGGTCTCTTTCTCTTCACTTTTCATCTTTCCATGAAGAAGAGAAACGCGTGCCCGCTGACCAAAGAAGGCTTCTAACTCCTCCTGGAGGGCAAGGGCATTTTTCAAATCTAGCGCCTCTGACTCCTCGATCAAGGGAGAGATAAAGTAGGCTTGAGAACCTTTTGCGAGCTCTTTTACCAACCAGTCGAGGACCACTTCTAACTGCTCATGCTTGACCCAACGCGTGATGATTTCCTTGCGTCCCGCAGGCATCTGATCAATGATGGACACATCCATATCTCCAAAAGCCGTGATGGCCAAGGTCCGGGGAATAGGGGTGGCCGTCATCATCAGGACGTCTGGATTTTGTCCCTTTTCTCGAAGAATACGACGTTGGGAAACCCCAAAACGGTGTTGCTCATCAATAATGACCAAGCCTAGATCTTGGTAGTGAACTCCCTCTTGAATCAAGGCATGTGTCCCCACAATCAGTTGAGCTGTTCCTGAGGCGATCTCCTCTAAGACTTCTCGTTTCTCAGCTGCCTTTAATCCTCCCGTTAGAAGAGCAATTGGCAAATCCGGAAAAAGATTTTGCAAGCTTTCCTTGTGTTGCTCTGCCAAAATCTCCGTTGGAACCATCAAGGCTGCTTGCTTACCAGCGCTTAAAGCTGCATACATGGCAAGACCAGCCACGACTGTCTTCCCGCTTCCCACATCCCCTTGAAGCAAGCGGTTCATATGATAAGGAGAAGCCATATCTATCAAGATTTCATTCAAGCTGTTTTCTTGAGCTTGCGTTAGCTCAAAAGGAAGCTGTTTTTTTCGTTCTGCTAATTTTTCTGGATCCCAGGCCAGGGAAATTCCTTGGCTGGCTTCGTGATTTTCTTCTTTTAGCACTTGGAGCTGTAGCTGGAAAAAGAGGAGTTCTTCAAATTTCACCCGGCGAATGGCTTGCTTGTACTCTGCTAGATCCTTAGGAAAATGCATCGCCTGCACTGCTTGAGAGCGTGACAAGAGTTGATAACGCTCCCGCAAAACTTGGGGCAAATTCTCTTCTAAAAGCTGATCCAAGCCCTGATCGAATGCTATTTTGATCAATTTCACCAGGCTGTTTTGGCTGACTCCTTGCGTCACCCGATAGACTGGCTGCAAATCATCTTCCACTTGAGCCAGGAGCTTCATTCCTGTCAAACTGCCTTTTGCCTTGTCCCATTTCCCAAAAATCGCTACTGTTTGCTGAACCTCGATTTTGTCTGCTAAATAGGGTTGGTTGAAAAAATTAACCGCAATCACTTGGTCTCCTTGTTTGATTGAAAAGCGCAAGCGATTTCGTTTGTAGCCATAATATTGGACATTGGCTGGTGTTGCTACCACCCCAGAGATGACGGCTTTTTCCCCATCTTCCAACTCTAAAACATTGCGCGTTTTGAAGTCTTCATAGCGAAAAGGGAAATACAAGAGCAGATCTTCTAAGGTTTTAATCCCTAACTTTTTAAATTTTTCCGCCGATTTTGGACCGACTCCAGGCAGTACGGATAAGGGTTGGTGTAGATTCATTTCTCCTCCTTTCTTTTATAAAAAAGCAGGTCCATTCGGGAAAATCCCACCTGCTTCTTCTTATTCTTCACCTGTATAGTCACGAGGAATCCGATCACTCAAGAGACAGACCACTTCATAATTAATGGTCCCACGGTAATCTGCAACCTCTGTTGCCGTGATTTCTTTCTCGCCCTCTCGTCCAATCAGGGTAACCTTGGTCCCCAGAGGCAATTCTTCTGGAAGGCGAACAGTAATCTGGTCCATCGAAACGCGACCAACAATGGGACAATAGTCCCCCTTAATCAGCACATGAAAGTTTTGCATCTCTCGGATCCAACCATCCGCATAGCCGATAGGAATCGTCCCGATCCATTGGGGGTCTTCTGTCGTATAGGTTGCCCCGTAGCCAATATCTTGACCAGCTTCTAACTGTTTCACATGAACTAACTCACTCACCAAACTCAAGGCTGGCTTGATTTCATAAGGCAAGGCTAGCACAGAACCGCTCGGATTCAAGCCATACATGACATCTCCCAAGCGCACAGCTGTGAAAATCGTATCCGCATGCCACAAAGAGGTGGCAGAATTACTCGCATGGACAATAGGAGGAAGGGTTTCAAGGGCAGCCAATACTTCTTTGAAAAACTGGTATTGCGCTTGGAATTTTCGATCATCTGCCTCATCTGCTGTCGCAAAATGAGTAAAGATTCCTTCAATTTCAGCTCCAGCTGCCAAGAGGAGGCGTTCAGCCTCTTTGATCTCTTCGATCGTTCGGAATCCAATCCGCCCCATTCCTGAATCCACCTTTATATGGACCTTCAATCCTGAAAGATCTGCTTCTTGTCCAAGCAATTGTTCCAACCAAGCAAGACTAGCCACTGTTAAGCGGATGTCATGCTCTTTGGCTAGGTTCACTGTTTCACTTGGCACAACTCCCAAAATTAAAATAGGGTGTTGCAAGCCTTCTTCACGGATTTCGAGGGCTTCATCCATATTGGAAACACAAAAACCATCTACCTGAGGTGCCAATTTTTGGGTTACTGCAACGACCCCATGACCATAGGCGTTGGCCTTGACGACTGCATATTTCAAGGCTTGACTCGGAATATGCTCACTGACTTGTTGCACATTAAAGGCAATGGCATCCAAATCGACTCTTGCAACAGTTGGTCTATGTTTACTTGCTTTCATTTTCTTCCTCCAAAATGACACTGGTCGACACTAGGTCTCCCTTATGACTGATCGAAATCCATACCTTCCCAGAAAAAGGAGACTTGGAAAAATAGGGAGCTCCGTGGGCATCATTTAAAATTTCTAAATCTTGAAAACCAACTGGTCCAATCCCTGTTCCCATTGCCTTTGAAAAGGCTTCTTTAGCGGACCATCGGCCCGTTAAATATTCCATTTTCCGTTTTCCAGACAATTCCTCAAAGCGCTCTTGCTCAGCCTTTGTTAAGACTTTTTCAGCGAATCGAGTATTCTTCTGATAGGCTTTTTCAATCGCAGCGATCGATTCGATATCGATGCCATGTCCTTTGATCATCTTGTTTTATCCTTATTTATCGTTTCAGTATCGTTTTACTGACAAAAGAGAAGGGGCTAAAGAATCACTCCTTCCGCCCCTGCCTTTTACTTATTCATCGTTGCAATTTCTTTGACCAAGGCCTGTGTTTTTTCCCAACCCAGGCAAGGATCTGTGATGGATTGACCATAAACCACTGGTTCATTTTGACGGCCATCTTCTAGATAGGATTCAATCATGAAACCACGAACTAAAGTTGCCAAATCCTTGTTCCAAGCACGGTTCAACATGGTTTCTCTCACGATGCGTACTTGCTCTTCGAATTGTTTGCCAGAATTGTCATGGTTGGTATCCACCAGGATGAAGGGATGTTGCAAGCCCATTTCGCTATAGCGTTTTGCTGCCGCTAGCAAATCTTCATAATGGTAGTTTGGAATATTCTTACCACTTGCATCCAAGCCCCCACGAAGGATCGCATGGGCTAAAGGATTTCCTGATGTTTCCACTGCTTGGGCATTGAACAAAAAGTTTTGGGGATGTTGGGCTGCATAAATCGCATTGAACATGACAGAAAGATTTCCAGAGGTTGGATTCTTCATGCCTGTCGGAGCAGAGATCCCACTAGATACAAAGCGGTGCTCCTGGTCTTCAACTGAACGAGCTCCAATGGCATGATAAGAAATTAAATCCTCAACATAAGGAAGACTTGCTGGATAAAGCAACTCATCCGCAGTTGTCAAACCAGTTTCTGTAATCACACGGTAGTGGAGATGTCGAACCGCTTTCAAACCGTCCACAAAGCTTGGTGCTGCATGTGTATCTGGTTGGTGCATCAAGCCTTTATAGCCATCCCCATTGGTCCGAGGTTTAGCCGTATAGACCCGCATCACAATGAAAATTTGATCTTTCACTTGCTCTTGCAAGTCTGCCAAACGACGGGCATAGTCCATCACAGCTTCTTCATTATCAGAAGAGCAAGGCCCGATCACAAGAAGGATCCGTTGGTCTTCTCCTTTGATAATAGCTTCCAATTCTCGATCACGCGCTTCTTTGCGCTCCAAGGCTGGACCTTCCAAGCGGTAAAGCGAAGTGATCTCTTGCTCATCAATCTTATTGCTCTTCGTAATGAATACCATACGCCCTCCTTATGCTACCTAGACCCATCCTCTTTCTATTTCAGAGGAGCTCTTAAAATTTACGTCCGTGACAGTTTTTGAATTTCTTACCTGAACCACAAGGGCATAAATCGTTGCGTTTCACTTGTGACAAGTCAATATCTGCTGGAATATCTTGTTGTTGCGCTGCAATGTTGCGAGTCGCAGTTGTTGAAATACTGTGTTCCGTACGTGGACGTTCTTGTTCGTGAATTTGGGCTTTCATCATGAGACGAGTCACATCAAATTCAATCGATCCGATCATATCGTTAAACATACGGAAACTTTCTGATTGGTATTCTACCACTGGGTTATTTTGCGCATACCCACGGAGTCCAACCGCATTTCGCAATTGATCCAAAGCATCGATATGGTCCGTCCACTTGCTGTCCACCACACGAAGGATCAAGACTTTTTGGAATTCTTGCACAGACTCTTCGTCACGCAATTTCGCTACTTGGCTAGCATAGATTTCTTCTGCACGTGCATACAAGTAATCGATAACTTCCTTGTCAGATTTTCCTTCAATATCGCTTGCAGAAATCGTATCTTCCGGAACCAAATTGTATTTGGCAAAATTCAGAATCGCTTCAACGCGTTCTTCCTTGCTTGAGTGGCTGGCCCCTTCAACAATCCGTTTGATGGTCCGTTTGATCATGGCCTTGATTTCAGGTGCCAAGTCACGGTTAGCTGTGATAACATCATAGCGTTCCGCGTAGATAATTTCCCGTTGTTCCCGCATCACGTCATCGTATTGAAGGACTTGTTTACGGGTATCGTAGTTGTTTCCTTCAACCCGTTTTTGTGCACCCTCTACTTGACGTGTGAACATATTTGAACGGATCACCGATTCTTCTTCGCTCAACTTGAAGCGATCAAGCACTGCTTTGATCCGTTCAGAACCGAAACGGCGCATCAATTCATCTTCAAGAGACAAGTAGAATTGAGATTCACCTGGATCCCCTTGACGTCCTGAACGTCCACGAAGCTGGTTATCGATCCGACGACTTTCGTGACGTTCTGTCCCGATGACACAAAGTCCACCGAGTTCGCGAACCCCTTCACCGAGCTTGATATCGGTACCACGTCCAGCCATGTTGGTCGCGATGGTAACAGCGCCACGTTGACCGGCATTCATGATGATTTGCGCTTCTTTGTAGTGGTTTTTCGCATTCAAGACTTCGTGAGGAACACCTGCTTGCACCAACAATTGAGAAAGGTAATCACTGGTTTCAACGGCAACAGTACCAACAAGGACTGGTTGCCCTTTTTCATGACGAGACTTGACATCTTCCACAACAGCCTTGAATTTTGATTTCA
>JAPJPE010000011.1:16004-19578 GCA_030825825.1 Streptococcus sp.
CCTTTTTCATGACGAGACTTGACATCTTCCACAACAGCCTTGAATTTTGATTTCAAGCTTGGGTAGAGAAGGTCTGGATGGTCAATACGGGCAATCGGACGGTTGGTTGGAATTGGAATCACGCGAATGTTATAAATTTCACGGAATTCTTCTTCTTCGGTTTTCCCTGTCCCTGTCATCCCTGACAACTTCTTATACATACGGAAGAGATTTTGGTAAGTAATCGATGCAGATGTTTTGGTTTCTTCTTGAACTGGAACACCTTCTTTAGCTTCGATCGCTTGGTGAAGCCCATCAGAATAACGACGACCTTCCATGGTCCGACCAGTAAATTGGTCGACGATCAAGATTTCTTGATCTTCGCTGACCACATAGTCGATATCCAAAATCATGATGTAGTTGGCACGAAGGGCGTTGTCAATAAAGTGGGTCAAGGCTACGTTTTCAATATCATACAAGTTTTCAAGATTAAAGTAGCTTTCCGCCTTATCAATCCCTGAATCTGACAAACCGATGGTTTTAGATGGGACATCGATAATGTAATCATCCTCTGTCAAGGTCTTCACATAAGCATCTGCCATGTGGTAGAGCTGGCTCGTATCAGAAGCTGTCTGACCAGAAACGATCAACGGTGTTCGAGCTTCGTCGATCAAGATCGAGTCTACCTCATCGACCAAGGCATAGTTCAATGGACGTTGAACCATGTTTTCTGCACGCACAACCATGTTGTCACGCAGGTAGTCAAACCCGATCTCTGAGTTGGTTGAGTAAGTAATATCACAGAGGTAAGCTTCTTTTTTCTCAGCTGGAGATTTTGCTGCCAGGTTGATCCCTACTGAAAGGCCAAGCCATGAGTACAATTCCCCCATCTCTGTTGCATCCCGCTCTGTCAGGTATTCATTGACGGTAACAACGTGTACCCCTTTACCAGACAAGGCATTCAAGTATACAGGCATGGTTGCTGTCAGGGTTTTTCCTTCCCCTGTACGCATCTCTGGAACGTCACCATGGTGAAGGACGATCCCCCCCATGACCTGAACCTTGTATGGGAACAAACCAAGAACCCGTTTTGCAGCTTCACGAACAACTGCAAAAGCCTCGTACAAGAGATCATCCAAAGACTCACCATCTTGGTAGCGTTGCTTAAACTCAACTGTTTTCGCTTTTAATTCGTCATCCGTCAAAGCTGCCATTTGGTTTTCATAAGAAAAGACCTTGTCAGCCATTTTTTCAAGGCGTTTGATTTCGCCTCGATCATTTTCAATAATTGTTTTTACTAAATTTGCCATTTTTTTCCTTACTTTGATTTTTTCAAAATCTAAAATGTTCTTTTTATTCTAGCATTTTTTTAACATTTTTTCAAGATCAAGGCTGTATCTTACAAGACTTTCGAGTGGTTTTTTTCGTGTGAGAAAATCCAAAAAGATGCCTGCTCAAGCAGACATCTTTTCTATATGCGATAGTTATTCAGACAAATGGTAAGAATAGCTTGCCACAACCACTTCTTCATGCCAACGAAGTGCGTACTTCAATTTCAAACTCATTTGGTTATGGAGAATATTTTGCCAATGTTTTTTAGGGATGAATTGAGGGACTAATACTGTGACGGTATTGCCTTTTTCCTTAGCTTCCTCAGCTACTTTGGAGACAAATTCAACTGTTGGTTGAATAATATCCCGGTAGCTCGTCATGACATTTTCAAAGCGAATATGAGGGAAATAGTGCTTAAATTCTTCTGCCACCTCTGCATCTTTAACCTTGGTTTCTTCTGTTGAGACGTGCATGGCTATGACGTCATTTCCGAGGCTATTGGCATAACTCATCGCTCCCACACTTACCTGAGTGACATTTCCGACAAGGACGATCACGGTATTGCCCGCATAACTTGTCTTTTCGATCTTACCTCCCAAGCGCAATTGAGCCGCAACTTTATCATAGTGATTACGGATACTCAAGAACATCCAAAGCAAAAGACCAATAATAGGGAAGAAGGGCCAGATCTCACGCAGACGGAACAACAAGAGGATCAAGACAATCCCATAACAGATAGCTGCCCCAAGGATATTGGCAAGTGAATACTTGAGAAATCCTTTTTGATACTGGCGTTTCCAGTGGATCACCATCCCTGTTTGAGAAAGGGCAAAAGGAATGAAGACCCCAATGGTATAAAGCGGAATCAAACTTTCTGTTTGCCCATCAAAGATCAAGAGCAAGACAATCGCACCAATCGCCAAGGTCAAAATCCCATTGGAATAGCCCAGACGATCCCCTTTTTCCATATACATGTGTGGCATGTATTTGTTTTTAGCCATGTTAAAGGCCAACATTGGAAAGGCTGAGAACCCAGTATTCGCCGCAACTGCCAGGATCAAGGCTGTTGATAATTGGAAAACGTAGAAGAAGGCTTGTCCGACCGGAGAATTTCCTAAGATAGCTTGGGCCATTTGAGCTAGAGTTGTTACCCCTTTTGCTGGTACAACACCCACCCAGTAATTGAGGAAGGTAATTCCTGCAAACATGATCCCTAAAATCAAAGCCATGATAGTCAAGGTAGAGGCTGCATTCTTTGCTTTTGGTTTCTTAAAGAAAGGAACCGAATTGGAGATAGCTTCAACCCCTGTTAGGGAAGCTGATCCACTCGTAAAGGCCCGCAACAAGAGAATGACACTAACCCCTGAAATGGTTTGACCCACATGAGCAGTCGCGTTATAGGCCAATTGACCAGTCAAAATTTGGATCACACCATAGCCGATCAAGGCAATGGTACTGACAATGAAAAGGTAGACCGGAATCATCAACGATGTCGCCGATTCGCGCAATCCCCTCAGGTTCATCAGCATCAAGACCAAGACCAACAAAATGGAAATGTGAAGATTATAAGGATGAAGAGAAGGGATCGCTGACGTGATAGCATCTGCACCGGAAGAAACAGATACTGCTACTGTCAGCATGTAGTCGACCAAGAGACTGCCACCAGCGATCAACCCCGCTTTCGGAGACAAATTCTCCGTAGTCACCATGTAGGCCCCTCCCCCTTGAGGATAGGCATGAATGACCTGGCGATAAGAAATCGTTAAACTGGCTAAGAGAACTAGAACCACAATCCCAATTGGAATGGACCACCAAATGGCTCCTGCTGATACGGTCATCAAGACCAGGATTACTTGCTCTGGACCATAGGCAATAGAAGAAAGTGCGTCACTAGAGAGCATGGCCAAGGCCTGCATTTTCCCTAACAGCCCTCCTTCACCTTCTGCACCAGATTTCAACGGACGGCCAATAAACCATTTTTTCAATGTTGAAAACATAAAAAACTCCTTGAAAAAAAGATCATGAGGCCGGGAATTCCCTGCCTCTTTTTCATAAAACAGGGGTTATTCTACTCCTTTTTTTCAAGACTGTCAACCGAAATTGTGAAAGTTTCATAAATTTTTCATTCTTTCCTTTCCTTCTGCCTCCCATAGATAGGACAGTTTCTTTTCAATTTTTTCTAAGCAAAAAACGAGGCTGGGACAAAAATCCTAGCCTTTCAATTATTTTTGGATTGTCGAGCAAGACGCAGTGGTTGAGTGGG
>JAPJPE010000012.1:0-8169 GCA_030825825.1 Streptococcus sp.
GGCATGTTATACTATTTCTAACATATCAATATACGGAGCATTTTATGAATCAAATCGTTTTCTCCTTCACTGTCTTTCTGGCAGGGATTCTCTCCTTTTTCTCTCCCTGTGTCTTTCCTTTGCTCCCGGTCTACATTGGCGTTTTGCTAGGAAGTGATCAGGAAAAATCCGTTCAGATTTTTGGGAAAAAGATACGCTGGCATGGCATCGTTAAGACCTTGTGTTTTATCGCAGGTATTTCTGTTATTTTCCTTATCATAGGTTTCGGAGCTGGCTTATTGGGGCAGGTTATGTATACCAACTGGTTCCGCTACGTTATGGGAGCGCTGATCATTATCCTTGGTCTTCATCAGATGGAAGTCTTTCATTTTCATTTCCTTGAGAAGCAAAAATCAGTAGATTTTGGAGCCAACAAACAGAAGAATGAGTTGTTTTCAGCCTTTCTTCTTGGTCTTGGCTTTAGTTTTGGTTGGACGCCTTGCATTGGCCCTGTATTAGGATCGGTTCTTGCATTAGCAGCATCCAATGGTCAAGATGCCGTCATGGGTGCTCTCTATCTCTTTATCTATACATTAGGGATGGCTATTCCATTTTTACTTTTGGCCTTAGCGTCTGGGATTGTTCTCCCATACTTTAATCGTCTAAAACCCCATCTCTTGTTACTGAAGAAAATTGGTGGCTTGATCATCATCATTATGGGGATTTTGTTACTCTTGGGACAATTGAATAGCTTGTCTGCTATCTTTTCATAAATCAAATGGAGGTATTATACCTATGAAATTTATCAAATATACGTGTTTTTCAATCCTCTCAATCGCTTTACTGTCTGCTTGTTCGATGGAGCAATCAAGTGAGAGTGGTATGAACAATATGAGCAATCAAACCATGACCAACACAACCTCAAGTAAACATCCCTTAGTAGGAAAAGAAGCGAGTGACTTTGAGCTAAAGGATATGAAGGGGAACACGGTTAAACTTTCAGACTACAGAGGTAAAAAGGTTTACTTGAAATTCTGGGCTACCTGGTGTGGTCCTTGTCGCCAAAGCATGCCTGAACTCAATAAATTAGTTGAAGAAAAGGACCGGGACTTTGAAATTCTGACCATTATGGCACCAGGACTCCAAGGTGAAAAAACAGAGGAAGAATTCGTCAAATGGTTTGATCAACAAGATTACAAGTCAGTACCGGTCTTGTACAATCCAGACGGTTCTTCATTTGCAGATTATCAAGTTCGCTCTATTCCTACAGAAGTCTTTATCGATAGCCACGGGAAAATTGGACATGTACAATTAGGGGCTATTTCAAACGAAGATGCTAAGAAGATTATCAAGGAGTTAAAATAAAAAAATGAAGCACGAAGCTTCATTTTTTTATTAGTTGCTTGCACCAGAAGTGGCATCAGCATCTCCGTGGCCTCCGTCACCATGTCCTCCAGCATCAGAAGCACCAGAAGTTGCATCTGCATCACCATGACCACCAGCAGGAGCAAATGGTCCGCTACCACCTACAAGGCGTTGTCCGGTTGTTTGCAGGTACCAATCTAACCATGGTTTGAAGTTGAAGACAATCTCATTGATACCAGAGTAAGAACCATCTTCATAATACATAGCTTGGTAGTTGTGGGTGTTGATCACGCCTTCAGGAGATCCTGGAACAATGGTTCGAACATATTCTTGGTTTCCGTTGCGAAGAGTGCCGATTACCCATTCAACGTTTTTCATACGTGCTGGTGGAAGGGATCCGTGAACGGTTGACATTCGGCTACCAGATTGAGGTGGCACGCGTTTAGCAAACATGGTATCTGGATCTTGGTGAGCATTGTTGTAGTAGAGGAATTGGTTGTTATCATCGGCATATGTCAACTCAAATGGCATGGCCTTCAAGAACATATTAATTTGGTCAACGGTTAGGATACCGTGGTCAAGTTTGACATAAGTATCTCCAGAAACAGCACCTGTAAGTTCAGCTACTTTTTCAACCCAATCTGGATCATCTGGATCGATCTCAGTAACAGTTGTAGCAATTGGATGATTACAATCTAAATCTTCTGGTTCAATTGGTTTTGGTTTTTTCAATTTAGATACAACCTCAACGTATTTCATAAAATTATCCAAGCAGGTTTCGAGGAATTTGACGGTTCCTTCGTTGATGATATTGCCGTTTTCGTCAAAAGCTTCTTTTGCTTTTCCAAGAAGGAATTCATTACCTGGAAGAGTATAAGCATTGACACCTGGAGCATCAAGGATCTTGCGGAGGTGAACCTGAGCACGTGATGTCCCTTGATCATAGTAGGAAGCACCAACGATCATTACTGGTTTGTTTTCAAATGGATGTACCTCAAAAGATAGCCATTCAAGAACAGATTTAAGAGCAGCAGAGATCGTATGGTTGTGCTCTGGAGTAGCAATGATGACACCATCTGCTCGAGTAATTTTATTGTACAAAAGACGTAATTGGAAACTTTCGTCCCATTTTTCATCTTGGTTAAACATTGGAACTTCATCGATTTCAAGAACTTCCAATTCAAATTTGATCTTAAATTGGCGGCGAATGAATTCCAAGAGTTTACGGTTATATGATTGATCGTAGTTTGATCCTACAAGTCCTACAAATTTCATTCTTTTCTGTCTCCTATCTTACAAGTTTTCCCAGTCAAATTCTTCAGCATCTTTGCGAAGCAATTCTTGGGCGTTGCGTAATTTGTCTGTGATTTTCACAAACACACGGAAATCATTGAAGATGGCATCTAATTTTTGAATAACATCTAAATCCACCAAGTCTCCATTTTGATCAAAGGCTTGCAATGAATGAGAGAGCAAGAATTCATCTGGCAAAACAGTCGCTTTAATTTCTGGAGCATTTAAGATTTGGCGAAGTTGGAGTTGGGCGCGTGAAGATCCCAAGGTACCGTATGAAGCCCCAGTAATCATGACTGGTTTATTCAACAATGGGAAGACTCCGTATGAGAGCCAAGCGAGAGCACTCATCAAGACCGCTGGAATAGAGTGGTCGTATTCTGGAGTCCCAATAATGACTCCATCAGCCTCCTCAATTTTTGCAACAATATCCAAGACAGCTTCAGGCACTTGTTTGTCAGCTGGTTTGTTAAAGACAGGGATATCTTTAATTTCAACCAATTCGATCTCAGCCTTGTCAGCAAAATGTTTTTGCATGTATTGAAGCAGTTGACGGTTTGTAGAACGTTTGGAGTTTGTCCCCACAATCGCAATAAGTTTTATCATGGAAAATTCCTTTCTGATAGGAGAATTATAAATAAGATTGAAGCCCACTTGTATAGGTGATCTTGCCTGTTTGAGAAACCAACAAGGTATCTATACCAGGAAGTGATTCAACAGTGTTGAGGATAGAAGCAGGAGATTCCCCGAACAGGCGGGTAGTCCATATCTCCCCGTCTACGGATCGATCAGATATGATGGTGATACTGGCTAAGTCTGTCTCAACCGGATAGCCCGTCGCGCTATCAAAGATGTGGTGAAACGACTGGCCGTCAACTTCTAAATGACGCTCGTAGATGCCAGAGGTGACAATAGATTTATCCTTGACAGAGAGGACCAGTAGGTGCCGACCTCTTTTTTCGACTGGATTTTGAATGCCAATCCGCCAAGGCTGTTGTTTGATGGGATGTTGACCGACAGTGAGGATATTTCCTCCAAGATCGATCAAGGCATCTGTTACTCCCTGGCTCTTTAAAAAGGTCGCAATGCAGTCTGCACTATAGCCCTTAGCTAAGGCTCCTAAATCAATCTTCATTCCAGGACGTGTCAGAAAGACCGTATGGTTTTCTGGGTCGAGCTGGATTTGGTGAGGATCGATCAAGGTCAGAGCTTGATCGATTTCCCCTTGCTGGGGACGTCTAGCATCTGAAAATCCAATTCGCCAGGTCTGTACAAGAGGACCAATGGCGATGTTTAAATGGCTGTTCTGAGCTTGACTATGCAAGGTTCCTAATGCAATCAGTTCAAAAAGATCTGGATGCACTTGGACTGGAGAAATACCAGCTTGGTGATTGACCTCCATGAGTTCAGAACTTGCATCATTGGCACTGAAGCGATGTTCGTAGGAGCGAAGAAGTTCAAAGCAGCGGGCTAAGAGTTCATTCGCTTGTGGGTGACAGATCGAAACAGTGATGGTCGTTCCCATCAAATGTTCGGATCGACTACTTAGGTCCACTAAAAATCTATCCTTTCCTATTTTCACTTACCTACAGTATATCAAAAAGATATCGTTTTCACAATCCTTTCAAGCATATTGTTTGACATTTTTTGAAACATGTGAAGTGTGATTTTCTGGAAAATTGAAAAAAAGATCACAAATTCTGAGCAAAATAATTGTAACCGATATCATTTTTATGATATACTCAAGAAGTAAATTAAATTAAAGGTAGGATTTATTCTATGAGTAAAATCGTTGTTGTAGGGGCTAACCATGCCGGAACAGCTTGTATCAACACTATGTTAGATAATTTCGGAAATGAAAATGAAATTGTGGTTTTTGACCAAAACTCAAACATTTCATTCCTTGGATGTGGGATGGCACTTTGGATCGGTGAACAAATCGATGGTCCTGAAGGTCTTTTCTACTCTGACAAAGAAAAATTGGAAGCAAAAGGTGCAAAAGTCTACATGAACTCTCCTGTTCTTTCAATTGACTATGACAACAAAGTGGTGACTGCAGAAGTTGATGGAAAAGAGCACAAAGAATCTTACGAAAAATTGATCTTTGCGACTGGATCAACACCAATCATTCCTCCAATTAAAGGAGTTGAAATCGTACCTGGTAACCGCGAATTCAAAGCAACTCTTGAAAATCTTCAATTCGTTAAATTGTACCAAAACGCTGAAGAAGTGATCGAAAAATTGAAAGACAACAGCAAACATTTGAACCGTATCGCCGTAGTTGGTGGTGGTTACATCGGTGTTGAACTTGCTGAAGCTTTCGAACGTCTTGGTAAAGATGTTGTCTTGGTGGATATCGTGGATACTGTCTTGAATGGCTACTACGACAAAGACTTCACAGACATCATGGCGAAAAACCTGGAAGACCACAACATCCGTTTGGCACTTGGACAAACGGTTCAAGCGGTTGAAGGAGATGGTAAGGTAGAACGCCTTGTAACCGATAAAGAAACCTTCGATGTAGATATGGTTATCTTGGCTGTTGGTTTCCGTCCTAATACAGCTCTTGCTGATGGTAAGATCGAACTCTTCCGCAACGGTGCCTTCCTTGTTGATAAGAAACAAGAAACGTCACTTCCAGGTGTATACGCAGTTGGTGACTGTGCGACTATCTTCGATAACGCTCGTAACGAAATGAGCTATATCGCTCTTGCATCTAATGCGGTTCGTTCAGGTATTGTTGGTGCCTACAATGCGACTGGTCATGAATTAGAAGGAATCGGTGTTCAAGGTTCTAATGGTATCTCTATCTACGGCCTTCACATGGTTTCAACTGGTTTGACTCTTGAAAAAGCGAAAGCTGCAGGCTTCAATGCCACTGAAACTGGCTTCAACGACCTTCAAAAACCTGAATTTATCAAACACGATAACTATGAAGTTGGTATCAAGATCGTCTATGATAAAGACACTCGTCAAATCCTTGGAGCTCAAATGGTATCACGTGATAGTGCCATCTCAATGGCTATCCACATGTTCTCGCTTGCGATTCAAGAACACGTGACGATTGATAAATTGGCCTTGACAGACTTGTTCTTCTTGCCACACTTCAACAAACCTTACAACTACATCACAATGGCAGCTATAACTGCTGAATAATGACTAAATGAAAAACAAAGCTAGCGGTGCTAGTTTTGTTTTTTTTGTCTTTCCAAGTATTCATAGGCAGTGAAATAAGGTATAATGAATAGGATAAGAGTTTGAAGGAGTTAGGGAATGTCTGAAAAAGAAGAAGCCTTTAAAAATGAATTTCGTTTTGCCTCTAGTTCGATTGTGGCACATATTGTCAGAGGTGTTCTGGTTGGGATCGTTGTGGGCTGTGTCGTCTCGAGTTTTCGCTTTTTAATCGAACATATTTTTCATTTTGTTCAAGGCGTCTACAAGGAGATGTCTGGTCAACCACTTTATTTGCTGGCGATGCTGTTGGGGTATGGGGTGATCGTACTGATTGCTGGTCGTCTTATTCACACCAATCGGGATATCAAGGGATCAGGAATTCCGCAAGTCGAAGCAGAGCTCAAGGGACTCTTAGCGGTGAGCTGGTGGGATACCTTGTGGAAGAAGTATATTCTAGGTGTCTTAGCCATTGGAAGTGGCTTGATGCTTGGTCGTGAAGGTCCCAGTATTCAATTAGGGGCTATGGGTGGAAAAGGAGTGGCCCATCATTTGAAGGTCAGCCCAGTTGAGGAGCGGTCTTTGATTGCAAGTGGAGCTGCTGCAGGCCTTGCAGCAGCCTTTAATGCACCTATAGCAGGGCTTTTATTTGTGGTCGAAGAGGTCTACCATCATTTTTCTCGATTCTTTTGGATTTCGACCTTGGCCGCTAGTCTGACTGCTAATTTTATTTCACTCAATGTCTTTGGTCAAACACCAGTGCTTCATATGCCACAAAATATTCCACCTCTCCATCTGTCTCAGTACTGGATTTATCTTTTTCTTGGAGTCTTTTTAGGGGCAGCGGGTTATGTCTACGAAATAGTGGTTCTCAATATCGGCCGACTCTATCGTTTGCTAGAGAAGATTTTCCATGTTCCTTCTCATTATTCTTCCTTATTTGCCTTTATCTTGATTCTTCCAATCGGCTATTTTCTTCCTCAAATTCTTGGTGGTGGGAACCAATTGGTCTTGGATTTAGCTCGAGTACCGTATCCAGTGCTGACCATCCTTCTCTATTTTGTGATCCGTTTCATCTGGAGTATGTTGAGCTATGGTAGTGGCCTGCCTGGAGGAATCTTCCTGCCCATACTAGCATTAGGATCTCTTTTAGGAGCCATCGTTGGAACCTTCCTCCAAAACATTGGCTTTATCTCTCAAAATCAGCTGCCTCTCTTCATTATTTTAGGCATGAGTGGGTATTTTGGGGCTATTTCAAAAGCGCCATTAACGGCTATGATCTTAGTGACAGAGATGGTCGGTGATATTCGCAGTTTAATGCCCCTAGGCATGGTGACCTTGCTAGCATATATGATCATGGATCTCTTCCATGGAGCGCCAGTCTATGAAGCCATGCTCGAGCAATTGTTGCCGGATAAGGCGCAAGAAGAAGGAGAGTTGACTTTAATTGAGATCCCTGTATCAGAAAAGATTGCTGGAAAGCAAGTCCATGAACTGCACCTCCCTCAAGATATCTTGATCACCACACAAATGCGAAGCGGTAAGAGTTATACAGTCAATGGTGCGACCCGCTTGTATCTAGGTGATAGCATCTTTGTAGTGGTTAAAGAATCCGAAATTGGACGGGTCAAGGATATTCTTTTGTAAAATACAATTTCTTAGAAAAGTTTCTCTATTATTAAATTTTCAGACAATTATTGAAAAATGAGAAAAATTCTGGTAAAATAAGACCAAGATTGAACGAGGAGTATCTTTTTATGAAAAAATATAGTCTACTCTTATTGAGTGTTGCTCTTTTAGCAGGGTGTGCAAATTCTACTAGCAAACATTCGAGCCAAAAGACGCAAACCAGCTCAACGGTGCAGTTGTCAAAGGCTGACCAGAAGACCTTGGACAATGCGACAGCTGAATACAAAGACTTTGTTGAAATGCAAATTGACCAATTGCTCAAGGATACAGAGGGATTCCGAGCTACCCTAAAAGACGGTAATTTGGAAGAAGCTAAAAAGCAATATCCCTTGATTCGTATGGCCTATGAACGTTCCGAACCGATTGCTGAAACCTTCGGGGAATCAGATGTCAAGATCGACTACCGCTTGGTGGATTATGTGGATGAAAATAAATCAGAAGATGGCTGGTCAGGTTTCCACCGGATTGAGCGTATCCTTTGGGAAAACAATACTACAGATGGAACAGACAAATACGCTGACCAACTGGTGAACGATATCAAGGAGTTGAAAGCTAAAATTGCTACAGTAGAAGTCACACCGGATATCATGTTGACCGGAGCTGTCGATTTGCTCAACGAAGTGGCAACGCAAAAGATTACGGGTGAAGAAGAAGTCTTCTCTCATACAGATC
>JAPJPE010000012.1:8269-19133 GCA_030825825.1 Streptococcus sp.
GAAGTGGCAACGCAAAAGATTACGGGTGAAGAAGAAGTCTTCTCTCATACAGATCTTTACGACTTCCGTGCCAATATTGAAGGGGCTGAAAAGATCTTCTCTCTCTTTAAACCTTTGATTGAGAAAAAAGATGCCAAGTTGGTTAAAACCTTGGAAGCAGAATTCAAAAATGTCAATGATTTATTGGACAAACACATGACTGATGAAACAAATTACAAGTCTTACACAGATTTGACCAAGGAAGATACCAAAGAATTGGCCGAAGCGGTGACCAAACTTGGTGAACCGTTGTCTCAAATGGGTGTGATTTTAGATGGGAAATAAGAAAAATGGCTGACGAAAAATTTTTAGATAAAAAAATGGACCGTCGTGAATTTCTTAAAAAAGCAGGTATTGGAGGGGCTGGTCTAGCACTGGGCCTCTCTGGTGCATCTGCTTTTTTCGCTAATCAAGACAGTTCTAGTAAAAAAGCTTATGATGGGGATGAAGACATCTCCTTTTATGGCAAGCATCAAGCCGGGATTACGACGGCCATGCAGAAGGCTTGCTACTTGGTGGTGCTGGATCTTCACACGACGGACAAAAAAGAAGTCATCCAGCTCTTTAAAGACTGGACCGACTATAGTAGTAAATTAGTCGAAGGAGAGTTGGTCAAAAAAGATGGTTCCAATGCCCTCTTGCCACCAACGGATACAGGTGAAACAGTAGGACTCAACCCCTATCGCTTGAGCCTGACGTTTGGGGTTTCAGCTTCCTTTCTAAAGAAACTGGGCTTAGAGTCCAAACGTCCCAAGCTCTTTCGTGATTTGCCTCCATTTCCAAAGGAGCAGTTGCAGGACAAATACACTGGTGG
Organism: Streptococcus sp.; assembly: GCA_030825825.1. GTDB lineage: Bacteria > Bacillota > Bacilli > Lactobacillales > Streptococcaceae > Streptococcus. The sequence goes on from JAPJPE010000012.1 coordinate 9,123, forward strand.
CGATATCGTCATTCAGGCCTGTGCCGACGATGAGCAAGTAGCCTTTCATGCGGTCCGAAATCTCATCCGCAAGGGTCGCAATACCATCACCATGAAGTGGAGCAAGTCCGGTTTTGCAGCGATTGGTGACCGAAAAGAAACACCGCGTAACCTCTTTGGCTTCAAGGATGGAACAGCAAATGTCACGACGGAGAAGGACTTTGATAAGGTCGTCTGGACTGACAGCAATGACTGGATGAAGGGTGGTTCCTATATGGCTCTTCGCCTAGTCCAAATGCACTTGGAAACTTGGGACCGGACCAATTTGCAGGAGCAAGAAAACACCTTTGGTCGCTACAAGGAGTCAGGCGCTCCATTTGGGAAAACCAACGAATTTGATGAAGTGGATTTATCTAAACTACCAGTAGATTCACATGTCCGTTTGGCCAAAGAAGTGGATCGTCCGATTTTACGGCGTTCCTATTCCTATTCGGATGGCATCAATGAACAGACTGGGCAATTTGATGCAGGTTTGATTTTTATCGCCTTTCAAAAAGATCCAAACAGTTTTGTTAAAATCCAAACCAATCTAGGTGCAGTGGATAAAATGAACGAGTACATCACCCATATCGGAAGTGGACTCTTTGCTTGCTTTGCAGGCGTAGAGAAAGGAGGCTACCTTGGTCAAGCACTCTTTGAATAAACTCTTGATCTTGTTAGGCCTTCTAGCCTTGTTCTGGACTCATCCAGTGGCTGCAGAATCTTATAGCGATCTCTTTATCAAGATCACAGATGCAACAGCCGCTGTAGAAAACAAGAACCAGGATAAGGCCAAGGAATTGATCGCTGAGATTCAGGATAATTTTGAATCCAAAGATCACCATGATTCCAAGGCAGGAAAAAAAGTTAGCCAAGCTCTAGCTATAAAAGGGGAGGTAACCAAAGAGGATCTCACCAAGATCTCATCAGCCTTGCTAGCTTTTGAAAAAGAGCAAAATCCGGTCGATTTAGAGGCGGAAAAAGACAAACTCGTGAGTCGCCTCGCTCCTTATTTTAAGAACCTACAAGATGCCATTACAGCTAAGGATCTGGATAAAACCCGTCAAACCTATGCAGATCTCAATAATACCTGGACACGAAACGAAGCAGTGGTAAGGGATCATAGCACAGCCTACTATGGCAAAATCGAGACGGCCATTTCGCTCTTACGTAGTAGCATTGAAACAGAGCCTACTGACTTCACCAGCATCCAGTCCTCCTATGACGACCTCAAAAATGGGATTGATGCCTTTGTAAAAGGAGAGGCCATTAGCAGTGCCAGTACGGATTTGACGCTGAACGATGGGATCAAGCTTTTGGAGAAGGCGCAAAGCCAATTCCAAGCTGGGGATGAAAAGTCTGCTGCAGCAACTATGAAGCAGTTCATCACGATCTGGCCAACCATCGAGGGAGATGTTAGCACGACCAATCCAAGTCTCTACACGCGCGTAGAAAGTGAATCCCCGGTCATTATGGTCAAGGGGAAAGAAAAGTCCTATCAAGAGAAATTACAAGCCTTGATCAAGGACCTGTCTGCGATCGATACTACAGCTTCTTACAACGCTTTTGATGCCATGTTGATTCTTCTGCGTGAAGGAGTAGAAGCGCTGCTGATTGTCATGGCGCTTGTGACGACCCTTAAGGCCGCTAAGATGAGGAAAGGCCTCAAATGGGTCTACGGTGGAGCCATTGCTGGTGTTCTTGCCAGTGCAGCGATCGCTCTTGTTTTGCAAGTAGCTTTTCCAGCCGTTACTTCGGGGGCTAACCGGGAAATCATTGAAGGTGGCGTTGGAATTTTCGCTGTGGTCATGATGATTCTCATAGGAATTTGGCTCCACAGCAAGTCCTCTGTCAAACAGTGGAATGCCTTTATGGACCGTCAGATGAAGACCGTGACGGCTACTGGAAGCTTTGTCTCGATGTTTGCCCTCAGTTTCTTAGCAGTCTTTCGTGAAGGGGCTGAGACCATTCTCTTTTATGTCGGGATCATTCCACGGATTACAACCGCGAATTTCTTACTGGGAATCGGGCTTGCTATAGCTGTTCTCATCATCATTGCAGTGGCCATGACCAAGGCCAGTCAAGCTATCCAACCTCACAGAATCTTTTTCATTCTAACTTGGTTGATATACGCCTTGGCCTTCAAGATGCTCGGTGTCAGCATCCACGCCTTGCAGTTGACCAATATCCTACCTAGCCATTTGGTCAATGGACTTCTAACCATCGATTGGGCGGGGATCTATCCAAGCTGGGAAGTTCTTCTTCCTCAGTTAATGTTTGTGGCTCTGATCGCCCTCATCACGGTGAGACAACATGGCAAAGAGTAGAGCAGATGAAATGACCATTGTTGAGCACTTGGTCGAATTTCGAAAACGATTGATCGCAGTGGTCTTATGTTATATTATCGTCTTCATCGTAGCCTTTGTATTTGGAGGAGAGCTCTACCAAGCCTTGACGGCTAGCCTGCATCAAAGACTGCTGGTGCTGGGACCGAATGATATCCTCTGGATCTATGTATCGCTGGCCAATCTCACAGCCTTTAGCCTGACCTTGCCCTTTATTGTCTACCAGATCTGGCAATTTGTAAGGCCGGCTCTGAAGGAGAAGGAGGCGCGTGCAATCTTTGCCTACATCCCAGCTAGCTTTATTTGCTTTGTGCTGGGGCTTGCATTTGGTTATTTCTTTGTGAGTCCAGCTATTTTAGAGGTCTTGATGCGTTTAGGAGAAGGGCTGTTTGATACCCAATTAACAGCACAAAATTATTTAACCTTCTTATGGCATACTACCTTGCCTTTAGGGGTCTTGTTCGAGTTACCGGTTTTGGTCGCTTTTCTGACCTCGATTGGATTTTTGACACCACAGTTTTTAATAACCTACCGACGATATGCTTACTTTATTCTGCTGGTCTTAGCCGTCGTGCTAACCCCTGCAGACTTTATCAGTGACTTGGCCATGACACTCCCTTTGATCCTCTTATTTGAAGTCAGTGTCGCCATCAGCAAAGTCATCTATTCAAGAAAAAGGAGAAACTAATGGGAATTTTACGTGATATTGGAGCACCAGGTTTGATCATCATCATCCTGGGCGCCCTCTTGATTTTTGGACCAAAACGCCTGCCAGAGTTAGGCCAGTCCATCGGCAAAATGTTTGCTGAATTTAAGACAGCTGTCAACAAAGGCAGTGAAGAAGCCGATCAAGACACCAAAGAAGCTAAAGAAGAAAAAGAATAATCAGACAATTTTCAAAATTCTATTGAGTTCGATTGCATAAAAAGGTATAATAAGACAAGTACTTGCAATCGACGAAGGAGGAAACCATGATTATTACGATTTTGTCACTCATTTTCTATTTCAGCTATATCGGATTCTTATGCTGGTTGGTCGTAAAAATTGTCGAAAAATTGTTCAATTTCTTGTTGAACCGTTAATAAAGAAACAATCCATTTCACCCTGAGTGAGTGGATTTTTTGTGTCCAATTCAGTTAGAAAGATTCAAGCAAAGAGGTTTTAACGGTCTCAGATTGAAGATAAAGTCATATAAAAAACTTTCCTTAAGTGAGTATGGACGTCAGCGAACTTATTAGAAGTTCCATGACTAAATCAAGATACAAAGGGCGTCTGCGGATAAAGTCAAAAGAGGAAATTAGAAAGCAAGTGAAACAACACAACAAAACCATCGTTTTACTGACTGTTTTGTTTATTGCTATGCTTTCCATTTAAATGTTTTTATATCTTTCAACTTCTAGTATTTCTTGTTACTAGTGATGGACTATATCGTTTGTTTTTCTTATTTATTTTAAAAGAATGTTAAGCTTAATAGAAATACAGTAATTACAAGATTGTAATATATTCTGTTATAGCTTTATGTGGCATGGGTATAAATTGATATGACTTTTATTATCTATGGTATAATGAGATAAATTTGGAGTTGTAGAGGCGAGCATTTGGAAGAACATAGACCTGATTTTAGAGATATAAAATCATTTGAAGAATTTAACAGATACTACTGGTATCGAGAAGAGCTTTCACAAATTTGTAAGTACCTTGGATTAGAATACAGATGTACAAAAAAAGAATTAAATCATATTATAGAACAATATTTTAGGGGAAATAGAGTAGAAAAAGTTTTGAGGAAAAGAAACAAAAATCAAACCGAAATAATAACCCTAAATACATCATTACTTGAATGTGGGTTTTCCTTTAATCAGAAATTTCGTGATTATTTTTCAGCTGTAACAGGTGTTAATCCGTTTAAGTTTAATGCTGATATGGCAACTGCTTGGAGAAAAGTAAAACGGGACAACAACATAAATTTTACAATCCAAGATATGATTAAAATATACTATGGAGAGTCAGACTACGCCAAGTATGATAATTCAGCTTGCCAATGGAATCAATTTCTAAAAGACTTTTGTGCAGATGAATTTAGCAATCATTACTCCAACAAGTTAAAAGTTGCGGCTATCCTTTGGAATGAAGTTAGAGATTCAAAAAATAAAAAAATTTATTCACGGGGACTTCTAAAAGAATATAGCTACAAAATAGAGGAGTACTGTAAGTAAACAATTTCAAGTTTGTCGAACGGAATATAAAGTAATAAAGACGTTAGAAATAAAAAATCTATCGTCTTTTTCATGCCTATTTTCAATTTATATTGCTATCAATAAATAGGGAAAACTCGCAAGAGTTGCTAACTAGTATTTCAAACGCCTCTCACTAATATATACACGACAAAATGCTAATCTTCCTATATCCTATTTTTCGCAACTCTAGTATATCAGATGAACATGTCTTTTGTGTTGCACTTCATTTTTCAACAGGGCAAATAAAAAGATAGTTGAAAACTATAGAATATTGAAATTACGCTATTTTTAGTCCAACTGAAACTCATACTTTCCAAACCAGACTTAAAAAAGCTCGTAAAGCATCACAATTTAGTAAAGGTTAATTCGTTACTGGAATTACTTACAAGATCTTAGCACTCTGTTTCTGCAGAGTGCTTTTTTGTTTTATAGAATATAAGAAAATAGAATACGGATATGGTATAATGGAGTAACAAGTATTTCATTAGAGGAAGTGGCCAGATGAAAATTATAGTTGATCGAGATTCAGTTTGTGCCGGAGATGATATTTACAACCATGAGATGACATTCGAGGTGCCAGAAAGCCTCACTGTTGCTGAATTCTTTAACTTCGTGCAGAACCATGGCTTCTTAGCTGCCATTCAAGGAAATGATGTAGCGTGGGGGCTTCAAAATAGCACGGGTAAAATCGGAGAGTATTTTACAAAAACAGGAGAAGTCACGCATTCAGAAATTAACATTAAAGATAAAATTGATGAAGCTGGTGGCAAACCTAATTTCTATGTACGCTATTATAGTAACCCGGAATGGGCAAGAGAAAACAGTAGTAGAGGATAAGCTTGAAGAAGAAAGAGTTTTTAGTCCGAATGAATTTGAAAAACAAATTGCTTAGTTAATAGCACTCCTTCTACGAGATTATAAAATTTATTTTACAATCTCGTAGAAGGGGTCCAGCAACCTGAGGGCGCTATCCTTCAAATTTTTCTCCCAAAATGTGTCCAAAATATTGACAGAATTCCAAGAAGACCTTCAACCTCTGTTAGAGGATTATTTGAGAGCTAATTCAGAATACTGGAAAGAATACCAAGATCAGTTCAGAGAGCTATTTGACAAGGATTTTTATCAAAAACAACGAGAAGAAATAATGTCTACAGGCTATGTGGTTGATAGTCTGAAAGCTAGTCTCTGGTGTCTAGGGACAACAGAGACTTTTGAAGGAGCTGCTTTAAAAGCGGTCAATCTCGGAAATGACACCGATACGATTGGTGGCATCACAGGAAGCTTTGCTGGAGCTCTCTATAAACTGGAAGGTATTCCAGATAAATGGGGACAACAATTGGTGAATAGAGAATTGATCGATGAAAAATGTCAAAAATTGATAGAGTGCCTAGGTCAGTTAGATCTATTTATGAATGTGGAATACTTGCTTTCTCTGCTAGATGATCTAGCAGAGAAAAATTTTTATTAGATATGACATCAGTCAGCTAAACCCTTTTAGCTGTCTTTTTTTGCTAGCGACTCGGTCACTAACTTGCTTGTCAAAGTATAATTTGGTATCATAGATATATAATGCTTGGTAAGTAGCCCTATTGTCAGTTCGGAACAAGTAGATAGGAGAAGAGGAGAAAAACTAGTGGATAAAGACCAATTGATAGAGAAACCAGAAATAAATATTGTTGGGGTTATTGCAAATCATCAGTTTAACTGGTATATTTGTTCAAACGATATGTGGACAATGGATATCGATAAATATATTCAGGCATACCAGGAAGCAGGTCTGAATGTTGATTTCTCCTATTTACCTGAGATTCAACAGAATCTTCATGTGATTACAAAAAGCAATCTTGAGAGCTACTTAGAAATGTATAAAGATGATTGGCTGAAGGTGACGGTTGAAGAATTGATCGAAATGATCAAACGCTCAATAGATTGTGAGGACTTACATTCAGAGATTATTTTTGAAGGAAAAGGTTTACTCCCGGATCTTTTAATCGATTTTGATAAAGAGGAGTTTTATTCAAACCATCTGGGGATGAAAAACTACGAAAGATATGTTCCGAACGGATGGAAGATTTTTTCAGGGAAATTCGATCATTTGATCCCAAAAGAGGAGCAATATTGGATTGAAAAGACTAGCGCTAACCAATGAAGGAATTAATTATAAAATAAAAAGGAAGAGACAAAACACATGCAGTTTTATTTTATTGGTGGCTTAGGTGGGAATGGCTACCATTTGGCGCCACTAATTGATGAGCTCGGCTTTCCTGTAACCTTTCTAGATCCTTACAGGGAAATGATTCAGACAGAAAAAGATCTTTGTGCTTGGTTTCAAGATCAGATTGGACAAGATGAAGAGATCTGTTTATTGGGGCATTCCTTGGGTGGAGATTTGGCTCGTTATCTAGCTGCTGAGTTCCCTCAGATTCGGGCTCTGATTCTCTTGGATGGGGGCTACCTGGATATGGAAAAGATTCTGCCTCTGGAGGAAGAACTAGAGGGTACATCGTCCTTCATGCAGCAACAAGTCTTTGCGACTGTAGAAGAAGCTGTGTCAGCAGAGCTCGGTGATGAAGTAGTTCCAAGCCCTATGACGCGTAAAGCTGTAGAGGCTAGCTATCGCTGGAATCCAGCGAGTGAACGGTATGAATTAAATCTGGATTTAGAAAAGGTCTTTGCCTTATTGCGCTTGCGACGTAGCATCAAGGCTGACCAGATTACTGTTGTGGACAAGCCTGTCCTCTTTATCGGGCCTCGCTACCAAGAAGAGCCTGAATGGAGAAAAGAAGCTCTGTCTCACCTAGCCCCTTATATCCAGAAAGTCTTGCTTGATGGTTTGGGGCACGAATTGTATACAGAGGCTCCACAAGCAATCGCCATAGAAGTGAACAATTGGCTCCAAAATGTTCATAAATAAAACCTGTTTCTCTTTTTGAAACAGGTTTTATTTTGTAATTTCCGAACGTTGTTCCCTATAAAATCATTCCCGTTGCATTAAGTCCGTATCTTTGATATAATCTATCAAGGAAACGTCAAGAGACGTAGCGATGCGCTTGCGCATAGGTAGGTCAGTTTTTAGAAAAGAGATTTTTCAATCTATGTTAAATGAATTTCCTATTTTCGACTATGAAGATATTCAGTTGATCCCCAACAAATGTATCATCAATAGTCGATCTGAAGCAGATACAACCGTTCAATTCGGAAAGCATACCTTCAAGCTTCCAGTAGTTCCTGCGAATATGCAGACGATCTTGGATGAGGGTGTAGCAGAGCAGTTGGCGCGTGGTGGATACTTCTACATCATGCACCGTTTTGATGAAGCGGGACGGATTCCTTTTGTCAAACGCATGCATGATCAAGGTTTAATCGCATCCATTTCGGTCGGTGTTAAGGAATATGAATACGACTTTGTGAGTCAATTAAAGGCAGATGCACCTGAGTACATTACCATTGATATCGCACATGGTCATGCGGATAGTGTCATTCGGATGATTCAACACATCAAGAAAGAATTACCAGATACCTTTGTCATTGCTGGAAATGTTGGAACACCTGAAGCTGTTCGTGAATTAGAAAATGCGGGAGCTGATGCGACTAAGGTCGGAATCGGCCCTGGTAAGGTTTGTATCACCAAAGTGAAGACTGGATTTGGTACAGGTGGTTGGCAATTGGCTGCCCTTCGCTGGTGCTCAAAAGCAGCGCGTAAGCCAATCATTGCGGACGGTGGGATTCGGACCCATGGTGATATTGCAAAATCGATTCGTTTCGGGGCGTCTATGGTTATGATCGGTTCCCTCTTTGCAGGTCATATCGAAAGTCCTGGTAAAACGGTCGAAATCGATGGAGAGTCTTTTAAAGAGTACTATGGATCTGCTTCAGAGTACCAAAAAGGCGCTTATAAGAACGTCGAAGGTAAGAAGATTTTATTACCTGCCAAGGGTCATTTGCAAGACACCTTAACGGAAATGGAACAAGATTTGCAAAGTTCGATCTCGTATGCAGGAGGCCGAAAATTAGCAGATTTGAAACATGTTGACTATGTGATCGTTAAGAATTCCATCTGGAATGGCGATGCACACTAATTGAATTACTTATTTATTTCACGAATGGGCGTGATGTTTCTACAAGGTGCCGGAACACCTAACAATAAGTAAGTCGGGATTATTTCTCTTTCTAGAGAGATTTCAAGGCTTGCTTAGCAGGCCTTTTTGTGTTTTATGATTGAAGTAGAGGATTTTTAAAAAAAGTAGGAGGAAGTATGAAATTACTTGAAGAGCGCATCTTAAAAGATGGCAATGTTTTAGGTGAGAATATCCTCAAGGTGGACTCCTTTTTGACCCACCAAGTGGATTTTAAATTGATGAAAGAAATTGGTCAGACTTTTGCGGACCGTTTTAAAGATGCTGGCGTGACGAAAGTCGTAACCATTGAAGCGTCTGGAATTGCACCAGCCCTTTATGTAGCGGAAGCACTAGATGTCCCTATGATTTTTGCGAAGAAAGCGAAAAACATTACCATGAATGAGGGCATCTTGACGGCTGAGGTTTATTCCTTTACCAAGCAAGTCACTAGTACGGTTTCAATTGCTGGTAAATTCTTAGATCCAGCGGATAAGGTTTTGATTATTGATGATTTCCTAGCAAATGGTCAAGCGGCTAAGGGCTTGATTCAGATCATCGAACAAGCTGGTGCTCAAGTGGAAGCCGTTGGGATCGTGATTGAAAAATCCTTCCAAGATGGACGGGGATTGTTAGAAGAGTTGGGATATCCAGTTGTATCCCTCGCACGTTTGGACCGTTTTGAAAATGGTCAGGTTGTATTTAAGGAGGCAGACATCTAATGCAAAAACAAGAAAGCCATTCACAGGCGGCCATTCTAGGCTTGCAACACCTTTTGGCCATGTATTCGGGATCTATTTTGGTGCCGATCATGATCGCAGGAGCTTTGGGCTATAATGCTCATCAATTAACCTATCTCATCTCTACAGATATCTTCATGTGTGGGGTTGCGACTTTCCTTCAAGTGCAGCTCAATAAATACTTTGGGATCGGTCTTCCGGTGGTACTTGGGGTTGCCTTCCAGTCTGTGGCACCTCTCAGCATGATCGGGGCTAGCCATGGTAGTGGTGCCATGTTTGGTGCCTTGATTGTCTCAGGGATTTATGTCATCCTTGTCTCTGGTTTCTTCTCTAAGATTGCCAATCTCTTCCCATCAATTGTAACGGGATCCGTTATTACCACCATTGGTTTGACTTTGATTCCAGTAGCGATTGGAAATATGGGAAATAATGCGCCAAAACCAACCGTTCAAAGCTTGATCTTAGCTGTGGTGACTATTCTCATCATTTTAGTCGTTAATATCTATACGACTGGCTTTATCAAGTCTATCTCTATCTTGATTGGCTTGATCGCAGG
>JAPJPE010000013.1 GCA_030825825.1 Streptococcus sp.
TTTTTCTAAATTTTGAAAACAAGAGAAAACTGCTGAAAGCGTTTGAAATCATTCTTAAAATCAAGTATAATAAAACTAGTAAAAGCATAGGAGAACTTGTTATGGCTGTTAAAGATTTTATGACACGTAAAGTAGTTTACATTAGTCCAGATACTACAATTGCTCATGCGGCAGATTTGATGCGTGAACAAGGCTTACACCGTTTACCGGTCATTGAAAATGATCAATTAGTTGGCTTAGTGACAGAAGGTACGATTGCAGAAGCAAGTCCATCTAAAGCAACCAGCTTGTCGATTTATGAGATGAACTATCTCTTGAACAAAACTAAGGTCAAAGATGTCATGCTTCGCGATGTCATTACCATCTCAAAATTTGCTAGCTTAGAAGATGCGACCTACCTCATGTATAAGAACAAGGTGGGAATTCTTCCAGTCGTGGACAATGAGCAAGTATCCGGTGTCATCACGGATCGTGATATTTTCCGTGCCTTCCTTGAAGTGTCCGGTTATGGAGAAGAAGGAGTCCGTGTTCGCTTTGTAACTGAAGATAAGGTTGGCGTTCTCGAGCAAATCATTCACTTGATTGTAGAAGAAGGGTATAACATCGCAAATACAGTCAATATCCCAACCAAAGACGATCGTGTCGTTATCGAAGTTCAAATTGATGGGGTGACAGATCTAGAAGGAATCCGTAGTAAATTTGAAGCCAACGGTTTGAAAGTCGATGAAATCACTCGAACTAGCGCAAAAGCTATTTAATAAAAAATCAGGCTGGATGATCGTCCAGTCTGATTTTTCTATTAACGAGTAATGGGTTGTTTTTCTTTATCTAAAGTGAAGCCTTCGCCGAGAATTTCATGGGCTTCGGAAATAGTGATAAAGGCGAATGGATCAATACGATTGATGATGTCTTTCATTTGTTTCATCTCATTCCGCGAAACGACACAGTAGACGATATCCAGGTCCTTACGGCTGTAATAGCCCATCCCACGGATAAAGGTAATCCCGCGACCCAGATCGTCAGATACCTTTTGGGCAATTTCTTCTGGTTTAGATGTAACGATGAGGAAGCCTTTTCCAGCAAAACCACCTTCCCCAATCAAGTCGATCACAAGGGTGTCAATCAGGATGAAGAAGAGAGTATACATGGCGGTACGGACATCTTGGAAGACTACGACAACAGTTGTCAGAACAATGGCATCTACAATCAACATGAGTTTTCCCATACTGAGAGAAGTGTATTTATTAAAGATGCGAGCGAGGATATCTGTTCCTCCAGTGGTTCCTCCAGCATTGAAGATGATCCCTAGCCCCAAACCAAGCACAACCCCTGAGGCAATACAGGCAAGCAGAATATCTCCTTTAAAGGCGTCAAAGATGAAGTGATGGTAGCGGTGGCTGAGGGGCATGGCTTCAAAAATAGCCATCCAAGCCGAAACCGAAAAGGTCCCCAGTAAGCTCAGATAAAGAGATTTCTTGCCCAGCAGCTTCCAAGCCAAAACGAAGAGAGGGATATTGATCAGCAAGTTCATGATGGATACAGGGATTTTGAAAAGATAATAGGTGATCAAGGTAATCCCTGTCGCTCCTCCTTCATAGAAGTGAAAGGGAATGACCAAAAAATAGATCCCAAACGAAAAAATGCCGGCCCCCAAGATGATAGCCAGAATATCTTTAAATTTAAACATGATAGGTTGTCTCCTAAAACTTTATAAGAACATTGTAACAAAAAAGTGAAAAAATGAAAATGACTTTGAAAAATTTTCTCTCCTAAAATACAAGATTTTTACCCTTATTTTTGGTAAAATAAAAAGAAGAAAAACAGAAAGAGGATACTATGGTAAACGGTACATTAATTTCATTTGAAGGTCCAGAAGGAGCGGGAAAATCATCGGTCCTAGAAGCCATTTTGCCTCTACTTGAAGAAAAAGAAATTCCTTTTATTACAACCCGTGAACCAGGTGGTGTCGACATTGCCGAAAAGATCCGCCAAGTCATTTTGGATCCAGACCATACTAGTATGGATGCCAAGACCGAGTTGTTGCTCTATATTGCTAGTCGCCGGCAGCATTTGGTAGAACGTGTCTTGCCAGCCCTTGCAGCTGGGAAGGTTGTCTTGATGGACCGCTTTATTGATAGCTCGGTGGCTTATCAAGGGTATGGTCGCGGTCTGAGTGTGGAAGACATCGAGTGGCTCAATCAATTCGCGACAGATGGTCTTAAGCCAGACCTAACCCTTTACTTTGATCTGGATGTCGAAGAAGGGCTCGCACGAATTGCGAAAAACCAAGAGCGGGAAGTCAATCGTTTGGATTTGGAAGGATTGGAGCTTCACCAAAAAGTCAGACAAGGTTATTTAGCCTTGTATGAAAAGGAACCAGAGCGTATCGTGAAAATCGATGCCAGTCAATCTTTTGAAGCAGTCTTTACGGATGTCTTGGCTGTTTTAGAAAATCACTTGGGGACATTGAAATGAATCTAGAAGAGATCCAACAGCTCCAGCCAGAATTGGTGGAGCGCTTCACCCAGATCCTAGAACACAAACAGCTCAGTCATGCTTATCTTTTTACAGGTTCGTTTGCCAGTTTTGAGATGGCCCTCTTGCTAGCTCAAAGTCAGTTTTGTGAAGATTTGCAGGGAGTCTGGCCTTGTGGCAAATGCCGGTCCTGTCGCTTGATTGCTGAAGAAGAATTCTCAGACGTGAAGATCGTGCGTCCAGTCAACCAGATCATAAAGACTGATCGTATTCGCTCGCTGGTTCAAGACTTTTCTCAATCCGGGTTTGAAGGAAGTCGGCAGGTCTTTATCGTCCAAGATGCGGACAAGATGCACACCAATGCAGCGAATTCTCTTTTAAAGGTTATGGAAGAACCCCAGAGTGAGATCTATCTCTTCTTGTTGACATCCGATGAAAACTTGGTCTTACCGACCATCAAGAGTCGGGCCCAGCAGGTCCATTTTCCCAAAAAGCAAGCCTACCTTACCGAACGTCTAGAAAAAGAAGGTTTGATTAAATCGCAGGCAAGTCTAGTAGCTCGATTTAGTTTTAGTCTTGAAGAGGCAGAGCAGCAAAAAAAGAATGCTACTTTTTTTGAGTTGGCTAAAGTTTGTAATCAGTTCATCGAACGTTGTCACTCCAATTTGAATAGCGCCTATTTGGAAGTGACCCGATTGGTGAGCTTAGCAGATGATAAGGAAAAACAAAGCCAAGCCTTTCGATTGATGGAGTTGGCTTTAGAAGAGCAGTTGCGCTTGAGCAGATCCCAGCAGTTGCTGGAAAAATTGAGTCTTGCTCGCACCATGTGGAAGGCCAATGTTTCTTTTCAAAATGCTCTAGAATATATGGTTTTGAGCTTAGAAAGTTAAGGAGTCAGAATGAATAAAAAAGAATTATTTGATGCTTTAGACGGCTTTTCTCAGAATTTGTTGGTCACCTTGGCTGAAGTCGAAGCCATCAAGAAAAATTTGAAACAAGTCATCGAAGAAAATACAGCTCTTCGCTTAGAAAATGACAAATTGAGAGAGCGTTTGGGGGAAGTTGAGAAGACCGCATCCGCAAAGTCACAACACCATGGCCGTGAAAATTTGCAACGAATTTACAATGACGGCTTTCACATTTGTACTTATTCCTATGGTCAACGCCGTGAGAACGATGAAGAGTGTATGTTTTGTGACGAGTTGTTATTTAGGGAGTAAGCATGCAGATCCAACGAAGTTTTAAAGGGGAAAAGAAAACAGGGGTGCTTTACCTGGTCCCAACACCGATCGGCAATCGTGAAGATATGAGTTACCGCATGGTCCAGACCTTAAAGGATGTGGACTTGATCGCAGCTGAGGATACCAGAAATACAGGCCTCTTGCTCAAGCATTTTGAGATTAGGACTCCCCAGACTAGTTTTCATGAGCATAATGCCCAGGAGAAAATTCCAGATCTGATCGCCCATTTAGAATCTGGAAAAGATTTGGCGCAGGTCTCAGATGCAGGACTCCCTAGTATCTCTGACCCTGGTCATGATTTGGTCAAGGCAGCGATTGAACGCGAGATTCCTGTCGTAGCTGTTCCTGGTCCAAGTGCAGGGATCACTGGCTTGATTGCCAGTGGCCTAGCCCCTCAACCTCATATTTTTTATGGATTTCTACCTCGCAAAGAGGGGCAACAAAAAGCCTTTTTCCAAGAAAAAGTGGCCTATCCGGAGACGCAGATTTTTTATGAGTCGCCCCATCGGGTGAAAGCAACCTTAGAGAATATGTTGGCTGTCTATGGGGATCGTCCGGTTGTCTTGGTTCGTGAATTGACCAAGATCTACGAAGAATATACTCGCGGCAGTATTTCTGAGTTAGTCGCATTTCTTGAAGAAAATCCCCTCAAAGGGGAGTGCCTCTTGATCGTCGAAGGAGCTAAGGAAGAAGTGCTAGACTTAGAAGAGGTTGACTTGATCCAAGAGATCGATACCTTGGTCCAAGAGGGGATGAAGAAGAATCAAGCAATCAAACAGGTCGCCAAACAATACGGCCTGCAAAAGAGTGAGCTTTATGCTCGTTATCATCAAGAGTAGGAAAGGTTGGAAGCAGGATGGAAATTAGAATGGCTTATCCAAATGAGATCCAGCGAATTATGGAAATCATCCAAGATGCTAAGGAAAGCCTGGCTCAAAGACAGGTCGATCAGTGGCAGGATGGTTATCCAGATGAAGAGATCATTTTTGAGGATATTCTAGAAAGTCGTGGTTATGTGGCCGTTGAAGATCAGGAAATCGTCGCCTATGCAGCGGTTCACAAGGGCAACGAAGCGGCCTATAATGAGATTTACGATGGTAAGTGGGAGCATGATAACTATATGTATGTTACCTTTCACCGCGTCGCTGTAGCTAAAGAAGCGGCTGGCAAAGGGGTGGCTCAGACCTTCCTTCAAGGTTTAATCGAAGGAGAAAAAGGGCCTGATTTCCGTTGCGATACGCATCCGGATAATCTGGTCATGCAACATTTGCTTGAAAAATTAGGCTACCATTATTGTGGAAAGGTCCCAATTGATGGCGTCCGTCTAGCTTATCAAAAAATCAAACGAAAAGCAGAAACCAGTTTGTTCCAAGTGGTCTCAGAAGAGGACCGATGGGACCAAAGAGCAGAAGCGGCCTACAATGACACTCTATCTTAAACAATTCTATGAGAGCCCTATGGGACTTCTTTCGATCATTGTCAGTAAGGAAGGCCTTGTAGAGCTTGATTTTTATGATCCGAAAGAAGATGCGCCTGATCCTTTTGGGGCGCTGGAGCAGTTCCATCCCTACCATGAGAAGGTAAAGGAGTGGTTGGACCATTATTTTGCGGGGGCCCCAATTGCGATCAGCTTTCCACTAGCGCCGCAAGGGACAGCTTTTCAAGAGCGGGTGTGGCAGTTATTGAGAGAGATCCCCTATGGTGAGACCAAGACCTATGGGCAGCTTGCCCAGGATCTTTCTTGTGGTTCTGCTCAGGCCGTGGGACATGCTGTTGGGCGCAATCCCTTGTCGATCCTAGTTCCCTGTCACCGCGTGATGGGAAAAAATGGAGAATTGACAGGCTATGCGTCTGGACTCGATCGTAAACGCTGGCTCTTACAACACGAAGGAATTACCTGGAAGGAGAAATGAAATCGATGTATACCTTTATTGAATACCCAAAATGTTCGACTTGTCGAAAGGCTAAATCAGAATTGGACGGTCTCCAATGTGAGTTTCAGAGCCAAAATATTGTAACCGAAACACCGACTAGTCAAGAATTACAGGACTGGATGGCAGCGTCTGGCCTACCGATCAAATCTTTCTTTAATACCAGCGGGATGAAATACCGGGAACTCGGCTTGAAAGATAAGGTAGATCAACTGACAATAGAAGAAGCAGCGGATCTTTTGGCTAGCGACGGTATGCTGATCAAGCGCCCCCTACTTGTCAAAGACGGAAAAGTGGTTCAAGTGGGCTACCGGAAACCATACGCAGACTTGGATTTGTAAATGAAAAGGGAGTTGGACTCCCTTTTCATTTTGAGTTGAAGATGATATAATCATACGAGTGAAATCAATGAAAGAGAGTCAAGCATGAGTATTTTAGAAGTGAAAAATTTGAGTCACGGTTTTGGGGACCGTGCGATTTTTGAGGATGTGTCTTTCCGTTTGCTAAAGGGAGAGCATATCGGTCTGGTCGGGGCCAATGGTGAAGGAAAATCGACCTTCATGAGCATCGTGACCGGTAAGATGCAACCAGACGAAGGAAAGGTGGAGTGGTCTAAGTATGTGACTGCTGGTTACCTGGACCAACACGCTGTCCTAAAAGAAGGACAAACGGTGCGCGATGTCTTGCGGACGGCTTTTGATGAGTTGTTCACAGCAGAAGTTCGGATCAATGACCTCTATATGGCCATGGCAGAAGAGGGAGCTGATGTCGATGCTTTGATGGAAGAGGTTGGAGAACTCCAAGAGCGTCTAGAAAGTCGTGATTTTTATACCTTGGATGCCAAGATCGATGAGGTAGCGCGTGCTCTTGGGGTCATGGACTTTGGCATGGAGACGGATGTGACGGCCCTTTCAGGTGGGCAACGGACCAAGGTCCTCTTGGCCAAACTCCTCCTTGAAAAACCTGATATCTTGCTACTAGACGAGCCGACCAACTACTTGGATACAGAGCACATCGATTGGCTCAAGCGCTATTTGCAAAATTATGAAAATGCCTTTGTCCTCATTTCCCATGATATTCCATTCTTGAACGATGTGATCAACATCGTCTACCATGTGGAAAATCAACAGTTGACCCGCTATTCAGGAGATTACTACCAATTCCTTGAAGTCTATGAAATGAAGAAATCGCAATTGGAAGCGGCTTATGAGCGTCAGCAAAAAGAAATTGCTGATTTGAAAGATTTCGTAGCCCGTAATAAGGCGCGTGTAGCTACACGGAATATGGCCATGTCTCGTCAGAAAAAGCTGGACAAGATGGAACTCATTGAACTGCAAAGTGAGAAACCAAAGCCATCCTTTGACTTTAAAAATGCCCGGACTCCGGGACGCTTTATCTTCCAGGCCAAGGATCTCCAGATTGGGTATGACCGTCCTTTGACCAAGCCTTTGAACCTAACGTTTGAGCGCAATCAAAAGGTAGCCATTATCGGAGCTAATGGGATCGGGAAAACCACTCTCTTGAAGAGTCTTCTAGGAATCATTCCACCGATCGCTGGAGAAGTAGAACGTGGAGATTACCTAGAACTTGGCTATTTCGAGCAAGAGGTCGAAGGAGGCAATCGTCAGACACCGCTTGAAGCAGTTTGGAATGCCTTTCCAGCTCTTAACCAAGCAGAAGTCCGTGCCGCCCTTGCCCGCTGTGGCTTGACCACCAAGCATATCGAGAGCCAAATCCAGGTGTTATCCGGTGGAGAGCAAGCCAAGGTGCGTTTCTGTCTCCTCATGAATCGTGAAAACAATGTCTTGGTCTTGGACGAACCGACCAACCACTTGGATGTGGATGCTAAAGATGAATTGAAACGGGCCCTGAAAGAATACAAGGGATCGATCCTCATGGTTTGCCACGAACCAGACTTCTATGAAGGCTGGATGGACCAAATCTGGGACTTTAATGAATTGACGTAAACACAAAAAGAGAACCGCGCGGTTCTCTTTTTAGATTGACGTTACATACTTCTTAGAAACTTTCCTTAGGTGAGGACGGACGTCAGCGAACTTCGTAGAAGTTCCATGACTAATTATTGAGCCTAAGGTCTCAATAATTCCGAGTGCCTGAAACTGTATTGTTTCAGACACTTTTCTCACAGCGGAAAGTTTCAGTAGATGAATGTCTTAAATAATTAGAATTCATTTTATTTACCAATGAATCTATTAGCTAATTTTATGTAAAATGTTTATCAATATTTTAAAAAGAGAACCGTGCGGTTCTCTTTTCATTATTTTTTGAAATTATAGTCTTTTAAGATCTCGATTTTTTCAATCTTGATGTCTGTTTTTGGTTTGTCCTTATCATCAGTTTCGGTAGATGCAATTTTATCGACGACATCCATGCCATCGATGACTTGTCCAAAGACAGTGTAGTTACCGCCATCAAGGGTTGGATTTCCACCATTTTTATAAGCATCGATGATCTTAGCTGGGAAGCGATCCGTCGGGAGCTTGCTAGAAATATCTTCCTTATTTTGGTTGATATAGAATTGACTACCGTTGGTATTTGGACCAGAATTGGCCATGGCTAGGGCTCCACGAAGGTTGTAAAGGTATGGAGAATATTCATTCTCAAAACCAGTACCTGAATCTTTGGATTTATCTTTGCCCTTCCAGATGGATTCACCACCAGTACCATCTCCCTTAGGATCCCCAGTTTGGATCATAAAGTTGTTAATGACACGGTGGAAAAGTAAGCCATTGTAGTAGCCTTCTTTTGCATGGGTCAAGAAGTTTTCAACTGCAAGAGGGGCATATTTAGGGAAGAGCTTCACAGTGATGTCGCCTTCAGTCGTTGTGATTTTAACCTCCGCTTCGTCTTCAGCCACGTCAGTTGAAAGTTGTGGGAAGACGGCATTTTCATTGGTCATGGCGTCGTTAAAATCTTTGCGCAGTTGTTCTAATTTCTTTTGTTCTTCTTCAATTTTCTTTTGATCTTTTTCACTAGAGCTAGAAGTTGCTGTCTGCTCTGTCTTTTCTTTGCTTGAGCTTGAAGAGTTAGTGTCTGTCTTATTGGACGAACAAGCTGTTAAAGCCAAGCCGGAAAATAATAGTAGTGCGATTAATTTTTTCATATTCTTCCTTTCCAACATAGTTGTCTTTCTCTATTGTACCTTAATTTTACAATACTTTCAAATCTGGATAAAATTTTTAGAGAAAAGAACATATTGAAAATTTACAGAAAATAAATGCAAGTATTTCCGTATTCCTGTATAATAGGATAACGACAGGAGATCGATCATCAAAAAATGAAATCATCACATTTTGCGAGAGCCCTCTGGTTTGGTATCCTAGGCGCTCTCTTTTTTGCATTTACCTTTATTTTTAACCGAAGCATGAACCTGGCAGGTGGTTCCTGGATGTGGAGTGCTAGTTTGCGCTACCTTTTTAGTTTGCCCATGATGGCTGTTTTAGTCTGGCAGAGAGGCGAGTTAAAAGGGGTTTTATCAGCGATTGCACGTAGTCCCTGGACTTGGTTGCTCTGGAGTACAGTCGGCTTTGGTCTCTTTTATGCGCCATTATCGATGGCTTCTATCTATGGAGAATCATGGTTTGTGGCTGCGACCTGGCAGATTACGATTTTAGCAGGACTCCTTCTGACCCCTCTGTTTGGCCAAAAGATTCCAAAAAAACAGTTAGGAATGACTTTGCTGATTTTGTTAGGAATTGTATTGATCCAAATTCCATATTTTGGACGAGGTCTCGGAGAAGGCGTGGTGCGAGCTAGTATCTTAATTTTGATAGCAGCTTTTTCCTATCCATTGGGAAATCGCAAGATGCTGGTTCATTGTAAAGAAGAACAATTATCAACGACCCAACGGGTCTTTGGGATGACCTTGATGAGTGTTCCTTTTTGGTTGCTCTTATCCATCTTTGCAGAAGTAGATGCAGGCTTGCCATCAGGTGGGCAAATGCTCCAATCCTTGATCGTAGCTGTGTTTTCAGGAGTCATCGCGACCATGCTCTTCTTTGAAGCAACCAACTTGGTGAAACACAACCATCAGCAGTTAGCTGTTGTTGAAGCTACCCAGGCCGGCGAGGTCCTCTTCACCCTATTTGGAGGTTGTCTCTTTCTGGGAGATCAGATCCCAACTCCACTAGGATTTTTAGGGGTCTTCATTGTGATCATCGGTATAGTAGGAAATAGTCTGCTGACTTCTTCAGAATAGATAGTGGTAGAAAAGTAGAACTTAAAAGATGATATTGCGGTTCAGTCTATCAATGCCAACACCCACGAGGGTGTTTTCTTTTTGGACTAAATCACTAATTAAGAAGGAAGTTGCGTATAGATGGAAAATTCGGTATGATGGGAGATAAGTTGTTTTGTTTGAAAATGAACGAATTCCCTCAAAAACCGTATCATGAATGGGAGGTTACAAATTGGATTATAAAGTACTACGTAAAAACTATAGACTCTATATTAGATCTGCTGGCTTGTTGGCAATGCTTCTGATTTTTTGCATTGGGTTAGTGGTCAGAGATACTCTTCTTCAGACGTGTGGCGTCTTATTGGTCCTTGCAGGCTTGGTTTTATTCATCCAATTGCTCAAGAAGAGCTATACCAACAAGTGCAACACCTTGCTGCATGTAGATTTAGATTTAGCTTTTTGGCAGCAATACCTTCAGTTGAACAAGAATGTGAAAAAAGTTATTTCACAGATAGATATTAAGCTAACATCGGTCGCCTATTCTTTTATGATGGGAGATTTTGATATTGTCATAAAGGAAGCTAGAGAAGCACTCAGTCAGACGGATTGTCCGCAGAAATATAAGAACTTTTTTGAGAGTTATCTTATTCGTTCGATCGTGCTGACAGATCCTGATTTGTCTAGAGAAGAACTAGAGGGTCGGTTGAATGAATTGACTATCACAGACCCGACACTGGCTGAGAAAACAAGAAAGGTCTGTCTTGCCCTTTATGATTTAACCATTGCACACCAAAGTAATGACTATTTCGAAGATTTAAGCAATGATTTCAAGTACCAGCAGTTGGAAATGATCTACTACCAAGCCTTGAATGCTACTCTTAAAGGCGATAATTCTAGAGCGGAAGAGCTCTTTCGCAAGTTGGTTTCAGAAGATGAGTCGCTCTATATCGTTCGAAAGGCGCAACAATACTTGAAGGATGAGGGGAATCGTACGTCTCCTTTCCAGTCGAAATAGGAATCAAGAGAGATTTTAGACGAACTATAATGACTGTCTAGTCATTAAAAAGAGGATGTTGAAATGAAAAAATGGAAAATTGTAGCTTTACTTCTAATATCGATTCTATCTATCTCTATGATAGTCTATAAGAAAAACTTAGACCTTCAAAAAAATGAACATAAAATTAAATGGGAAAAGTATGACGCAGGATCAATCAAAGAATTACACTATCTAGATGAAGAGAAAGGAGTTATCTCTTTTCGAGCATCAAAAAATTTCATTACTTTTAGTGGATGGGCATCAATTGGTGATCGTTATTTAGTTTTAAAAACACGGTATGCAAGTAACGAAGGAATAGATGAAGAACCCAAAAAAGGGTGGACTTGGCATGCGATTGTTTATGATCTAGATCACCTAGATAAAAAACCTGAGAAGGTTGATCTCTACCAAGTTGTTAAGAATTACGATAAAAACTTTTATTTAAAAAATCAAGGGACCATCATACTCGAAGATGGGAAGGAGTATTTGTTATTAAAACTCCAACATTATGAAAAAAAGAACAAAATCACTGTTAAAATGGACTTGACTACCAACAAAATAGTGGGTGAAACGACAGAAGAACTCTTCAGAACAAATTATCCTACTAGTTATAACTCTTCATCACTTGGAGATGCCATCAATAATAGCAATGTTTATAACGATAGTGATTTCTTTATCTTCTCTTATCCGTATTGTGACTGTATTAACTTTGAAAAGGACTACCCTAAGTTTATTCAGTTAGGAAAGGCTAATAAAGAAGATAAAATGGTAGTGGCATTTCGGAAGAAAAAAATATCAGTCGAAGAATCCTATCAATTACTGAGACATTGGTTTGCACCAATTGGTCAAGATAAATTAGAAGTGATTGGAACAAATGAAAGTAATGACGGGGAGAAGCAAACCAAAGTATTGGAGACTTATCAAGAGTTTGCGGAATGGACTCATCTTGAAAGAGATTGGTAAGGATACAGTCTAGTTTTTTTAAAAAGAAAGATGAAAAGGATGCCTACTATTTCAGATATACTAGAAAAATTTTACGCCGATCACGAGGTGAAACCCTATATTTCGCCTGAGAGAGATTTGGAAACCTGGCTGTTGGATCCAAAGCCCGTTTCTAAACGAAATATGGTGCTCCTTCGAGATGGCTTGCTTGCAGGGGATATCATTCTCTTATGGCGAATCCATTTTGGAACGTTTACGACTGAGACTTGGTTTCCTAAGTACTTCGAATATACTTATGGGATTCATGCGTCGTAACACTTGAAGGCTTTAGTGGAGAAGGGCTATACTTTTATCGAATCCGCTTTTGATTCACTGGACCATATCAATGCGACCATGAAAAAAGCCATTCTCAAAAAGAAGGGAGTCGCGGGTTTGTCTAAGATGAAAGCGGCCGATTTGAACCAAGCTTTGGCTGCCCATTTTACGGAGGAAGAACTGGCGGAGCAGTTCGCAATTCGGGGTTATCAGTTGACGGACAAAGGAAAGCAAGCACTGAAAGACTATCAAGCCATCATTGACCGCCACCCCAAGAAAAACATCTAAAACAGTACCCACTCGGTGCTGTTTTTTACTTTATGCTGCAAAATTGAGGAAATGATTTTACTAGAGAACTGGCTTGGAAATGTGATATAATAAAGGTTATGGCAAACAATAATCAATCAAAAAAAACACGGTCGACGAGACGACTGTCCAAAGCAGAATTAGAAAGAAAAAAAGCGATTCATCGCATGATTGCGACCATTCTGATTAGTCTGGTTTTAGTTTTTGCGACCTTGAAATTGGGGGCAGTAGGGGTCTTAGCCTACAATTTGATCCGACTCTTTGTTGGGAGTTTGGCTTATTTGGCTATTTTAGCGACCTTCTTCTACCTTTATGCCTTTAAATGGCTGGATAAACACGAAGGGGTGATTTCAGGATTCCTAAGCTTCTTTGTTGGGGTTCTTTTGATGTTTCAGGCCTTCTTTGTATCCTCCCTTCATTTAGACAATAATGGAATCAAGGTCACTTTTTCAAGAATCATGGCAGACTTGATTCATCTGCGGGTGGAGAGTTTTGCCGGTGGTGGTATGATCGGTGCCCTTCTTTATGCTCCGATTTCCTTCCTGTTTTCAAATATTGGCTCTTATTTTATCGGTCTTCTCTTTATCGGATTGGGGATCCTCTTGATGAGCCCTTACTCCATCTATGATTTGTTTGAAAAGGGGTCCGAAGCCTTCCATGCTTCTATGGAAAAACGCAAAGAGCGTCGCGAGCAGAAATTCCTTGAAAAGGAAGCAAGAGTTGCCGAGGAAGCTGCTGCAGCTGAAAGAGAGCAAGAAGAAGCAAGAGCTGTTCTTCCAACTCCTCTTTCTATGGAAGGGCACCCTGTAGATCCTGAAACGGGAGAGGTGTTGGCGGAAGAGCCGTTTACAGAGTCCTTCCCAGAAGCTGAAATTGTTGCACCAGCAACACCAGAAATCTACCTGCCAGATGAAGAATGGCCGGAAGAGCCTGAAGAATATGAAGAGCTTCCGGTAGCCGAAGAATTCGAAGACGATGGGGAGGAAGTTCAGGTGGACTTCACACCTAAGGAACTCCTTCAGTACAAACTCCCAACGATTGATCTCTTTGCGCCTGACAAGCCCAAAAATCAATCAAAAGAGAAAAACATCGTTCGCCAGAATATCCGCATTCTGGAAGAAACCTTTGCAAGCTTTAACATCAAGGCGACAGTGGAGCGGGCGGAAATTGGTCCATCTGTTACCAAGTATGAGGTCAAGCCGGCTGTCGGTGTGCGGGTCAACCGCATCTCCAATCTAGCAGATGATTTGGCCCTAGCCCTAGCAGCCAAGGATGTGCGGATCGAAGCGCCGATTCCAGGGAAGTCTCTGGTCGGGATTGAAGTGCCCAACTCAGAGATTGCGACCGTTTCCTTCCGTGAATTGTGGGAGCAGTCCAAAACTGATCCTGCCAAACTCCTTGAGATTCCTCTTGGGAAGGCTGTAGATGGTTCTGCTCGGACCTTTGATTTGGCCCGGATGCCCCACCTCTTGGTAGCGGGTTCTACCGGATCTGGTAAATCGGTTGCGGTTAATGGGATTATTTCGAGTATCTTGATGAAGGCCCGTCCGGACGAAGTCAAGTTTATGATGGTCGATCCAAAGATGGTGGAGCTTTCTGTTTACAATGATATTCCTCACCTTTTGATTCCAGTGGTGACCAATCCACGCAAGGCCAGTCGAGCCCTGCAGAAGGTTGTCGATGAGATGGAAAATCGCTATGAGCTCTTCTCGAAAGTGGGCGCTCGCAATATTGCTGGCTTTAATGCCAAGGTTGCGGAGTACAATGCCCAGTCTGAGATGAAGCAAGTACCACTTCCTTTGATCGTGGTCATTGTCGATGAGTTGGCAGATTTGATGATGGTCGCAAGTAAAGAAGTGGAAGATGCCATTATTCGTCTTGGACAAAAGGCGCGTGCGGCAGGGATCCACATGATTCTTGCGACCCAACGGCCATCGGTTGACGTTATCTCAGGTTTAATCAAGGCCAATGTGCCTTCCCGTGTCGCTTTTGCGGTATCATCTGGGACCGACTCACGGACCATCTTGGATGAAAATGGGGCAGAGAAATTGCTTGGTCGCGGAGACATGCTCTTTAAACCGATCGATGAAAACCACCCGATTCGTCTGCAAGGATCCTTTATCTCAGATGACGATGTGGAGCGGATTGTCAACTTTGTTAAGGAGCAGGCAGAAGCCGATTATGATGATGCCTTTGATCCAGGCGAAGTATCCGAATCGGACTTTGACGGAGGCATGGGTGGCTCTGATGAAGGGGATCCTCTCTTTGAAGAGGCCAAGGCGCTCGTGGTTGAAACTCAAAAAGCCAGTGCTTCGATGATTCAGCGCCGCTTATCCGTTGGCTTTAACCGAGCGACTCGCCTCATGGAAGAGTTGGAAGCAGCCGGTGTGATTGGACCTGCTGAAGGAACCAAGCCTCGGAAAGTATTGCAACAATCATAAGGATAGGGAAAAAGGGCGCTTGTCCCACTCCCTTTTCTTTTTATAGAAAATAGAAAGTAGGACCAGATGAAGTTAGACATGATTCATCATATTGCCATTATTGGACGGGATCGCGATGCCATGTTGCATTTCTATGTGGACCAGTTGGGTTTTGCGATTGTCAGTGAATATGACCGTCCTGAACGCGGAGATATCTTGATCAATCTCCGTCAGGGCCAGCTGACGTTAGAACTCTTTATCAAACCGACGGCCCCAGAACGGCCTAAGCTTCCCTTGCCCGAGCATGCGGGACTGCGTCATCTTGCCTTCAAAGTGGAAGATGTCGAGGCGTATCTAGCTAGATTGGATCAGCTAGGTATTGAGAATACAGGCCTTCGCTATGATGACTTTGATGGTAAGAAAATGGCATTTTTCTTCGATCCAGAAGGATTGCCCTTGGAAATACATGAGTGAGGAAAGCAATGGTTAGATTAGAAGGACTCAGTCAGGAAGAAGTAGCGAAAAAAATCCAAGAGGGCAAGCAAAATAAGGTCACAATCAAGACAGAAAAAAGCCTAGGACAGATCATTCGAGACAATGTCTTTACTTACTTTAATCTGATATTTTTGATTTTGGCTATTTTGCTGGTAGCAGTGAAATCTTGGAACAATCTCTTGTTTGTCCCGATTGTCGTGGTCAACTCCTTAGTTGGCATTGTACAGGAAGTCCGTTCTAGACGGATCTTGCGTCAGATGCAATTTCTACACATGAGTGAGGCGATCGCTCTTCGCGAAGGCAAAGAAGTCGCTCTACCTATCGATCAGCTGGTGGAGGGTGATCTAGTTCGCTTTCAAGCTGGAGACCAGATCTATGCGGATGGGGTCTTGCTGGAGGGCGAGCTAAAAGTCGATGAATCGCAATTGACAGGTGAAGCTGATGAGGTCAAAAAAGGAGCGCAAGATGCGCTCATGTCAGGTAGCTTTGTGATTGCTGGTCAAGGACTGGCACGATTGGAAAAAGTGGGGAATGACTCCTACATCAACCAATTGAGCTTAGAAGCCAAGCAGGTCAAGTCCCATGAGGAGTCTGATATGGTTCATGCAGTTAACCGCATCGTAGGGATCATTGGCCTCCTTATCATTCCGCTAGGTTCCCTCCTTTTTCTTCGTAGCTATATCAGCCTAGGTGACAGCCTCAAGCTCAGTGTGACTTCAACAGTAGGGGCCTTGATCGGGATGATCCCAGAAGGCTTGTATCTCTTGATGACCTTGGCACTGGCTCTTGGTGCTGTCAGATTGGCCAAGGAAAAGGTTCTGCTCAATAGCATGAAGGGGATTGAGACCTTATCGCGCGTGGATGTCCTTTGTGTCGATAAGACAGGGACCATTACAGAGCCTGGTATGGAAGTGACAGAGATTCGTCCAGTTAAAGATGCTCAAGACTTGGAAGCTCTGGCTCAGTATGTAGAGGCTAGTATGGATCAAAACGATACTATGGATGCGATCCGAATTTTTCACAAGACTACAGTAAGCCATCCTTGGAACGCCCTCGACGTTCAACCCTTTACGTCCAAGAAAAAGTATGGGGCCATTGCCTTTGAATCTGGGATCTATGTATTAGGCGCACCGGAATTTGTTTTACGAGAAAGCTTCTCTGAGCTTGAAAAAGAGATTGCTTCTGCTACGCAGGCAGGTAATCGGGTCTTGGCCTTTGGAAAATATAGGGGAGAGGACCTTAGAGAGACGTTAGAGGCTCCTGTAGATTTGGTAGCCTGGATTATTCTCTCCAATCCTTTGAGAAAAAATGCCAAAGAAACCTTCGCCTACTTTAAAGAACAAGGTGTAACCATTAAGGTCATTTCAGGGGACAACCCTGCTACAGTCTCAGCTATTGCACAAAAAGCAGGCATTGAAGGAGCAGAAGACTTGATCGATGCCAGAACCTTGCATACGGAAGAAGACTTGCACCAAGCGGCGAACCAGTATACAGTCTTTGGTCGGGTGACCCCAGAGCAAAAGAAAAGCCTTGTAGAAGTCTTGCAGGCAAAAGGACACAAGGTCGCTATGACCGGAGATGGTGTCAACGATATTTTAGCCTTAAAAACAGCGGATTGTAGTATTGCGATGGAATCTGGAAATGATGCGACCAAAAAGATGGCGCAAGTGGTCTTACTGGATTCTGACTTTGGGAAGATGCCGTCTATCGTGGCCGAAGGTCGGCGGGTGGTCAATAACATTCAACGATCAGCTAGTCTCTTTTTGATCAAGAATATCTTCTCCATTTTGTTGGCTATCTCAGTGACGCTCTTAGCCTTTACCTATCCCATCATGCCGTCACAGATGTCTTTGATCAGTGGTTTTACGATTGGGATTCCAGGATTCTTTCTAGCGCTTGAGCCCAATAGCGAGCGCATCAAAGGGCGCTTTATTGAAACGGTCTTTAAAAATGCGCTACCTGCTGCCTTGACGGATTTTATACTGATCTTTAGTCTGGTTTTGCTCTCTTCAGCATTTGGTATGAAATCGGAAGAGCTCTCGAGTGCAGCCATCTGCTTGATGGCCTTCGTTGGTTTTGCCATCATCTACCAAGAATCCCAGCCTCTCAATCACTACAAGAGACTGGTTCTTCTAGGAAATATCCTAGCCTTCCTGGTTTCAAGTAGTATCTTAGGGAAATTCTTCAATATGAGTCCCTTGAGGATCCAAACGCTGGTTATCTGCGCCATCATGGCAGTTCTCGCTCTCATATTGATTCAAGTCTTCAAGAAACTAGTGGGCTGGTTCTTTCATCGGAAGAAATAAAAGAAAAGAACAAAACAGATAAAATAGTTTCGATTGGATGACGATATTTTTAATGTTCAGTTAGTTCTATGAAATAGGCATCCCACTCTTGTGCTTCGGCTTTTGAAAGTAACAATGAAACCGAATGGATAACATCATCATGGAGAGATCTCCCTTGCTTTGGATCTTCCCAAATGCTTTGATAGATGGCCTTTAATTCTAGTAAGTATAATTTTTGAAATGCAAAATAGCTAGGGAATTGTTTTGCAAATAGAAGTGTTAGCAGTTGTTTGCTAGCACTTTTTTCTTTTCTACTGATTAAGACAGACACTAAATTTAAAATTGTATCGATTTTGATTCGATCTAGATTGTTCTTAAGTTTGTCCGGTGTATTTTCCAAAATTGTATCCGTAAAGAGAACAATAGCCTCAGTTGTAAAATAGGAGACCACACTTCCCATTAACCCAATGTCAAGATTGGTCCAATAATCTAATGAAAAAAAGTAATCCGTCAGTTCATTTATCGCCTGCTGAGAAACGGTTTTGTGTTGTTTTTCTGCAATGATAATCTCTAAAACGAGGGAGAGGATGTGATAAATGTATTGATGCTTTGAGATTGCTAATTCTTGAAAATCATTTTTAATTTGAAGAAGAGATACCCAATCCGAGTTTTCCATTGCCTCATCCATTCTTTTTTTCAAGGTTAAAAACTCAGCACTATGGAAATCACTCCAATCAAAGATCTCATTAATCTCCACAATCATGTACCCCAATAATTGTAGCAATATATCATTGGATAGATTGGTTTTCCCATTTTCAAAATCAGAAATACTCGAAGCAGAACCAGCGATATTCCCAAGTTCTCTTAAGGAGATTTTTCTTTGTTTTCGAATCAATTTAAATTTTTCTCTAATGTCCATTTGTTCGGATTTCCGTAATTTTTCATTTACTATTTTTTTATATTATATAC